>NZ_JBVJGZ010000008.1:314027-342663 GCF_055587025.1 Streptomyces sp. NPDC048600
GCCCCCCGGCCCAGGCGGAGAACATAAGATATATCAAGCAGAATACCTCACCTCCCCCCCCCCCCCCCCCCCCCCCCCTCCCGTTCTCATGGCGTCACGTGTGCGTGCGCAGCAGGGTCCTCATCGTGCGCATCGCCACCGACAGGTTCGCCAGGTCGAACGCCTCCGAGCCCTGGATCTCCTCCAGTGTGCTGCGGGCGCGGCCGAGGAGCGCCTGGTTCTTCTGCTCCCACAGCTCGAAGCGCTCCGCCGGTGTCGAGGAGCCGTTGCCGACCGCCAGGACGTCGGCGGTCACCGCCGCGTGGGCCGCGTACAGGTCCTCGCGGATGGCGGCACGCGCCATGGACTGCCAGCGGTCCTCACGCGGCAGCTCGATGATGCGGTCCATGAGCTGGGTGATGCGGAGCCGGTCGGCGAGGTCGTAGTAGACCTCGGCGACCTCCAGCGCCTCCTGGCCCGTGCGGTCGGCCACCGAGACGATGTCCAGCGCCGGGAAGGCGGAGGAGAACCCGGCCACCCGGCTCGCCAGCTCGTCCGGCACACCGGAGGCGGTCAGCTCGTCGTGGATCTGCTGCCACCACTCGAGGTCCGCGCCCTTGATCAGCTTGGGCATCTGCTGCCAGACCTGCTCCACCCGCTCGGCGAAGAAGCCGACCGTCTCGGCGAGCTCCAGCGGCTGCGGGCGGTTGTTGAGCAGCCAGCGCGTCCCGCGCTCGACGAGGCGGCGCGAGTGCAGCCGGATGCGGGTCTGCACGGCGGCCTCGACCCGGTTGTCGAGGGCCTCGACGCCGTCCCACACCTCCCCCGAGCGGAAGATCACGCGCGCGGCGGTCTGCGCCCGCACGATCTCCTCCAGCGACGCCCCGGTCTCCTCGCGCATCCGGTGCAGATACGTCGTACCACCGGTGTTGACCGTGTCGTTGACCAGGACGGTCGTGGTGATCTCGCGGCGCAGCGGGTGGTTGTCGATGTGCGCGGCGAACTCCGTGCGCAGCGCGGTCGGGAAGTAGGCGTCCAGCAGGCTGCGCAAATACGGGTCGTCCGGCAGCGTGGTCGCCAGCAGGTCCTCGGCGACCGTGATCTTCGTGTACGCCAACAGGACCGCGGTCTCCGGGCCGGTCAGGCCGTGCCCGGAGGTCAGGCGCTCGCGGATCTGGCGGTCGGTCGGCAGGAACTCCAGGGCCCGGTCGAGGTGGCCCTCGCGCACCAGGTGGCGCATGAAGCGCTGCTGGGCGTGGAGCATGTCCCTGGACTGGGCGAGCGCGTTGGCGATCGCCGTGTTCTGCGCGTAGTTGTTGCGGAGCACCAGACGGCCGACCTCGTCGGTCATCTCGGCGAGCAGCTTGTTGCGCTGCTTGACGGTCATGTCGCCCTCGGTGACCAGACCGTTGAGCAGGATCTTGATGTTCACCTCGTGGTCGGAGGTGTCCACGCCCGCGCTGTTGTCGATGGCGTCGGTGTTGATCCGCCCGCCGTGCAGCGCGAACTCGATGCGGCCGAGCTGGGTCAGGCCCAGGTTGCCGCCCTCGCCGACGACCTTGACGCGCAGGTCGCTGCCGTCGACGCGGATGGAGTCGTTGGCCTTGTCACCGACGTCGGCGTTCGACTCGTGGGACGACTTGACGTAGGTGCCGATGCCGCCGTTCCACAGCAGGTCGACCGGCGCGTGCAGGATCGCCTTCATCAGGTCGGCCGGCGTCATCTTGGAGATCTTCTCCTCGATGCCGAGGGCCTCCCGGATGTGGCTGTTGAGCTGGATCGCCTTGGCCGTGCGCGGGAACACGCCGCCGCCCGCGGAGATCAGCCCGGTGTCGTAGTCGGCCCAGCTGGAGCGCGGCAGCTCGAACAGCCGGCGGCGCTCGGCGTATCCGGTGGCCGCGTCGGGGTTGGGGTCGATGAAGATGTGCCGGTGGTCGAAGGCGGCGACCAGGCGGATGTGCTCGCTGAGCAGCATGCCGTTGCCGAACACGTCACCGGACATGTCGCCGATGCCGACGACCGTGAAGTCCTCGCTCTGCGTGTCCACGCCCAGCTCGCGGAAGTGCCGCTTGACGGACTCCCAGGCACCGCGGGCGGTGATGCCCATGCCCTTGTGGTCGTAGCCGGCCGAACCACCGGAGGCGAACGCGTCGCCCAGCCAGAAGTTGTACTGCTCGGCGACCCCGTTGGCGATGTCCGAGAAGGTCGCGGTGCCCTTGTCGGCGGCGACGACGAGGTAGGTGTCGTCCTCGTCGTGGCGGACCACGTCCGCCGGGGGCACGACCTCGCCGGCCACCATGTTGTCGGTGATGTCGAGCAGCGCGGAGATGAAGGTCTTGTAGCTGGCGACGCCCTCGGCCAGCCACGCGTCCCGGTCCACGCTCGGGTCCGGCAGCTGCTTGGCGACGAAGCCGCCCTTGGCGCCGACCGGCACGATGACGGTGTTCTTCACCATCTGCGCCTTGACCAGGCCGAGGATCTCGGTACGGAAGTCCTCACGCCGGTCGGACCAGCGCAGACCGCCGCGCGCGACCTTGCCGAAGCGCAGGTGCACGCCCTCCACCCGCGGCGAGTACACCCAGATCTCGAACGCCGGGCGCGGCGCGGGCAGGTCCGGGATGGCCTGCGGGTCGAACTTCATGGACACGTAGTCGTGCCACTGGCCGCCCGCCGCCTCCTGGAAGAAGTTGGTGCGCAGCGTCGCCTTGATCACGGTGAGGAAGGAGCGCAGGATGCGGTCCTCGTCCAGCGAGGCGACCTGGTCGAGCGCGGCGTCCAGCTCCTCGAGCAGGGCGTCGACCAGCTCGTGGCCCGCGCGCTGCCGGTCGGGCGACATCCGCGCCTCGAACAGCGACACCAGCAGCCGGGTGGTGTGGACGTTGTTGCGGAGGGTGTCCTCCATGTAGTCCTGGCTGAAGGTGGAACCGGCCTGGCGCAGGTACTTGGCGTACGCGCGCAGCACGGTGGCCTGCCGCCAGTTCAGCCCGGCGCTCAGCACGAGGGAGTTGAATCCGTCGTTCTCGGCCTTGCCGGTCCAGGTGGCGGCGAAGGCCTCCTGGAACCGCTCACGGGCGTCGTCGGCGAGGTAGTCGCCGTTGCCGCCGCTCTGCGTCTTGGGCACGCGCATGCCGAAGTCGTAGATCCAGGCGACACTGCGGTCGGCGCAGCGCAGTTCGTAGGGACGCTCGTCGATCACCTCGACGCCGAGCCGGTTGAGGACCGGCAGGACCGCGGACAGGGAGACGGCCTGGCCCTTGCGGTAGATCTTGAAGCGGCGCTCGTCGGGGGCGGCGCCCATCGGCTCGTAGAGGCTGAGCGCGAAGTCCTTGTGCTCGTCGAGCCGCTCCAGGTGGACGAGATCGGCGACCGCCGCGCGCGGGCTGTGGTCGGCCTTGTAGCCCTCGGGGAAGGCGTTGCCGTAGCGGCGCAGCAGTTCCGCGGCGCGCTCCTCGCCGAGCTCGGCGTTGAGCGCGTCGGCGAAGCCGTCGGCCCAGGAGCGGGCCGCCTCGACCAGGCGGGCCTCGATGCGCTCCTTGTCGAGGTCGGACAGCTGCGGCAGCTCGGTGCCCGGCGGGACACGGACCACGAAGTGCAGCCGGGACAGGATCGACTCGGTGTTCCAGGCGGTGAAGTCGACGCTGACGCCGCCGAGCTCCTCCTTCAGGATGTCGATGATCCGCAGGCGTACGCCGGTGGTGTAGCGGTCGCGCGGGAGGTAGACCAGCGCGGAGTAGTAGCGGCCGTACTCGTCCTGGCGCAGGTACAGGCGCAGCCGGCGCCGCTCCTGGAGGTACAGCACGGACGTGGCGATCGCCCGGAGCTCGTCGGCGGGCGTCTGGAACAGCTCGTCGCGCGGGTAGGTCTCCAGGATCTGGAGCAGGTCGCGGCCGTCGTGGCTGGCGGGCGAGAAGCCGGCGCCCCTGAGGACCTCGTCGACCTTGCGGCGCACGACCGGCACACGCAGCACGGACTCGGTGTACGCGGCCGAGGAGAACAGGCCCAGGAAGCGGCGCTCGCCGACGACCTCGCCGTTCTCGTCGAACTTCTTCACGCCGACGTAGTCGAGGTACGACGGGCGGTGGACGGTGGCGCGGCTGTTGGCCTTGGTGAGGACGAGGAGCTTGTGCTCACGGGCCTTGGCGCGGGCGTCGGCGGGCAGCCGCTCGAAGGACGGGCTGACCGGGTGGCTCTCGTCCCCGGCGTGGTGCGGGTCGGAGCGCAGTATGCCGAGGCCGGTGCCGGGCACGGCGGCCAGGGAGTCGTCGTCGCGCAGCTGGTACTCGCGGTAGCCGAGGAAGGTGAAGTGGTCGGCGGCCAGCCAGCGCAGCAGCTCGCGGGCCTCCTCGACCTCCTGGCTGCGCAGGTCGTCGGCGACGGGCTCCTGCGGCAGGTCCTCGGCGATGCGCAGGGCCGCGTCGCGCATCTTCTCCCAGTCCTCGACGGCCTCACGGGCGTCGGACAGGACGCGCAGCAGATCGACGGTGATCTGCTTGAGGTCGGCGCGGTCGGTCTCACGGTCGATCTCGACGTGGATCCAGGACTCGACGTGCGCGTCGTGCGGCAGCTCGCCGGTGTGCGGCGTGCTGAGCAGCTCGATGAGCTTGCCGGTCAGATCGCGTCGTACGACGACCTGCGGGTGGATCACGACATGGATGCCGCGGCCCTGGCGGGTCAGCTCGTTGGTGACGGAGTCGACCAGGAACGGCATGTCGTCGGTGACAACCTCGACCACCGAGTGGCTGCTCGCCCACGAGCTCTCTTCGACCGTGGGAGTGTGCACCCGCACGTTGGCCGTGCCCTGGGGGCGGTTCTCGGCCAGGCGGAAGTGCGAGTAGGCGGCTCCGAAGACGTCGGCCGGGTCGCGGCCGGACAGGTCCTCCGGGGCGGTGTGCAGGTAGTAGCGCTGGAGGAACGCGAGCACGGCGGCCCGGTCGGGGGTGCCGTGTTCCGTCGTCCCAGTCGGTAGGTGCCCCCCGACCGGGCTGTTCTCAGCTACCCGGGCGGCCCGTTCGAGCAGCTCGGCCTTGGCTTCGTCCAGCTTGGTCTGCATTGTCCTCTGACTCCTGTCGCGCGCCGTTGCGTGACGTTGAAAGGTGTTCGGTCTCTCCCTGCCCGGCCCGGCGCCGCCGCGACGCGGGGTGTCCGGTCTGTGCCGTCGCTGTGCCGCGAAGGGAGAAGCGCGGTCGGTTGTCGGCCGATTCCGATGCCGCCGGGGGACGGGACGCCGAAGTGGGCGCTGTCCGGATCCGGTGGGTGCTCGGAGGTGTGTTCGGCGTCCTGGGGGCCGTCACGACCCCGACCCGCCCGCGAAGACCAGCGACCGCCGCCCGGTCACGGATGTCCTCCGTGCTCTCCGGGCGCAGGGCAGGGGCGTCGGCGCCCCCGCGAGATATCGCGCTGATCACGCCACCAGGCTATCGCTCCTTCCGGGGGGCACGTCATGAGCCGTATGTGTACAAAACTGGGGGGCGAACTTTGACGTTCTGCACAGGGACGGACGGCCGAAGTGGGGTGCATGCGCTCGATCGGGTGACTGAGGGTGACTCCTGGGCCACGGCGTCCGTCCGTGCCGTCCCTGTGATCCGTGGCCGGAGAAGCCGCATCCCCTGTGATCCGTGGCCGACAAAGCCGTCCCCCGTGATCGGTGGCCGACAAAGCCTTCCCCTGTGGTCCGTGACCGGAAAAGTCGACGGCTGCGCCGGGGGCGCGCAGGCTGAAACCGAGCGCGCCTCTTGGCAAGGCGCCGCCGAGGCGGCAGGTTGCCCCATGAAGCCACGGTCCTGAGGGGAGCGCACGGCCATGACAGCGAAAATCCTCATCGTCACCGGAGACGCGGCGGAGTCCCTGGAAGTCCTCTATCCCTACCAGCGCCTGCGCGAGGAGGGCTACGAGGTCCATATCGCCGCCCCGACCCGCAAGAAGCTCCAGTTCGTCGTCCACGACTTCGAGGACGGCTTCGACACGTACACCGAGAAGCCCGGCTACACCTGGCCCGCCGACCTCGCCTTCTCGGAGGTCGAGCCCGGCGAGTACGTGGCCGTGGTCGTCCCCGGCGGCCGTGCGCCCGAGTACCTGCGCAACGACCCCGAGCTGCGCAAGATCCTCAAGTCCTTCTTCGACGCGGACAAGCCCGTCGCCCAGATCTGCCACGGCCCCCTCCTCACCGCCTCGGTGGACGGTCTGCGCGGCCGCCGTGTCACCGCGTATCCCGCCCTCGAACTCGACATGCAGGCCGCCGGCGCCACGTTCGCCGACGCCGAGGCCGTCGTCGACGGCACCCTCGTCTCCTCCCGGGCCTGGCCGGACCACTCGGCGTGGATGCGGGAGTTCCTGACCGTGCTGCGGGTGAAGGCGCCGGTCACCTGAGCGGGCCGTCCGGCTGACGGTGCGGGGAGTGCCAGGCAGGTGCCCCGCACCGGGCCCTCCCTGCCGTGCGGCGCTCCGTGGCCGCCCTACGCCGCGAGCCGCTCCGCCTCGGCGACCGCCTCCGCCAGCGTGTCCACGACCGGCACGCCCACGGTCTCCAGGCTGGCTCTGCCGTGCGACCCCCCGGTGTAGAGCACCGCACGCGCGCCCACGTGCAGTGCGGCCACCGCGTCGTCGGCGGCGTCCCCGATCACCACGGTCCGTCCGGCGTCCACGCGGGGCAGCGACCGCAGGTGCCGCACCATGTGCTCGGCCTTGCTGCCCCCGGACGGTCCCGTCCGCCCGTCGACGCGGAGGAAGTGCGCCTCGATCCCGAAGCCCCGCACCAGCGGCACGAGCTCCTCGTGCCCGTACATGCTGAGGATCGACTGGCTGCGCCCTGCCGCCCCCCAGTGCGTCAGCAGGTCGGTCACGCCCTCGGTCAGCCCGCAGCGCATGCGGTGCTGGGTGTAGTACCGGTGGAAGGTGTCGTCCATGACCTGCCACTCGGCGTCGGTGGGCAGGCGCCCCATCAGCCGCTCGTAGAACTTCGGCACCGGCACGCAGTACAGCGCCCGGTACTGCTCCAGCGTGATCGGCTCCAGGCCCAGCTCGGCGAACGCCGCGTTCGTCGCCCCGATGATGGCGTCGTTGTCGTGGAACAGCGTCCCGTTCCAGTCCCAGACGATGTGCGCCGCGTTGTGCATCCCCATGCCCAAGAACGTACCCGCCCCCACTGACAATCAGGAGAACCGCAGGTCAGCGGCGTACGGAGGGCGACCAGCCCCCCACGGTTTCCGGGGTCCGGCGCGGCAGACGGACGGATGCGGGTTCAGGCGCCCTGACCCACCAGGTTCGGAATCTCCTGCGTGGCGAACCACAGCAGCTCGTGGTCCTCGGCGCCGTCCACGACGAACTGCGCGTCGTCGTCCCCGCCGTCCGCCGCCTCGAGCGCACGCACCGCCGCCGTCACGTCCTCCTCCGCGTCGTCGGAGTCGACATGCACCGAGGCCGCCTTGGCCAGCCGTACGGCCGCGCCGACCCGCACCTCACCGAGCGCGGCCGGGTCGAGCCCCCGGTCGGGGTCGGCCACGGCGGAGTCCTCGGGAACGTCGACGGCGACCACGACCCGGCGCCGCACGGCACCGGGCTCCGCGGCGAGCAGCCGCAGCGAGGCCAGCGCGGCACGGCTCAGGGCGGCGTACTCCAGCTCCTCGATGTCGTCGGAGAGGTACCACTCGCGCAGCGCGGGCGTGACGGCGTACGCCACGAACGGCTCGGCCTCCAGCTGACCCGTCTTGTACGCCTCGGCGAGACCGGAGAGGGTCAGGGGGACGTAGACGCGCATGAGCAGGCCGCTTTCGTGTCGGAGGACTGACCGGACCCACGGGGCTCGGAGCTCCCCGATGGGCCTTCAGGATACGGTCGGTGTCCCCTTTCGAGTTGCCGTCCCCGGCCTCCCGGACGTCCACCCCGGTCCCGGAATTCACCCGGCCCACCCCGCGGGACACTGGCCGGGGCACCCCCTCACCACCTTGATAGGTGAACTTTCCGTGGCCCGGCCACGGGCTCGGGAGGTCCTTGCCGCCCCGGTCCCGCACCCCGTACAAGATCCCCACCGCGAAGTTACTGCCCGGTATGGCCGGGCCAGTCGAACGGGGACCTCATGGACATCACCACCGCAACCGCCGGCCTGCGCGTCATGGACAAGGTCATGACCAGGACCAGCCGAGAGCACCTCGCCCCGCGTTCCGCCGCCGCGAGCCGCCCCGCCCACGCCCCGGCCCGGCCGGGCACCCGGCCGCCGACCCGACGCGACCCACGCCGACCAGGGGGCCCCGCACCGCGGGCGGGCACCGCCCCGACCGTCAGGCCGCCGGGCTCCCCCGGGACCCTCGTCCCGGCCCCCGGCGCGCCCTCCACCGCACGCCCGCCCGGCACCCGGCCCGACGCACCGGGCAGCCCGTCCCGCGCCCTCCCAGGGCCGCTGAGCCCCGAGCCGCCGACGCCCACCGTCGGCCGCCAGGCCACGCGCGGCGCCGGGACAGCCCTGCCCGCCCGGCCGACGCCCCGCCCGACGACCGTCCCCGCCCAGGCCACGCCTCACCGCCCGGTGCCGCAGCCCCGTCCCACCGACCTCTTCGCCGACCGCCTGCTGCTCGTCCTCAGCGGCCAGCGCCCGGCCCACTGGATGCTGCGCCACACCGCGGGCCAGGCCTACGACGACCTCACGCGGCTCGCCGAACGCGGCCCCCTGCGCACCCGTGGCACCCGGCCCGTCGTCCGCGACATCGGCTACTACGTGCCGCGCGACGGCGCCGTCGAGGCCTTCGCCCGGATCGCCGCGGGCGACCAACTGCGGGCCATGGCCTTCCGCCTGGAACTGGGCCGCGACCGGCGCTGGCGCTGCACGGCCGTGGAACTGGGCCGCACGGCGGGGACGTCCGGCGCGCCCGCCGACGCCCGCTGACGCACACGTCCGGGAGGACGGCCGGCCTGTCGAAGCGTGGGGTCGCCGCCGCTCGGCCACACCGCCCGCCGCACCCGCACACGCGCACGCCGAAGGGCCGGCCTCCCCCTGGGAGACCGGCCCTTCGGACCCGGCGGAGCCAGGAGGCCCCGCGCGGTGTCACTTCTTGCGGCGGCGGCCCGCGGTGCCCCGCGCCTGCTTGCGGCGCTCCGCGCGCGTGAGGCCGTCGGCCTCGGAGCGCACCGGCTCGCCGTCCTCGGCGAAGTCGCCCTCGATGGTGCCGCCCTCACCGTCGACGGTCGGCGCGGAGAAGTGGAGGTTGCGCCGCTGCGGGGCGTCCAGGCCCTTGGCGCGGATCTCGGGACGCCCGCCGGCCTGCGCCGGAACGGAGTCCTGCTTCTCCAGGTCGGCCACCGGCTTGGTGTCCTCGACCGGGACCTCCTCGACCTGCTGCTCGACCTGGACCTCCAGGTTGAACAGGTAGCCGACGGACTCCTCCTTGATGCCCTCCATCATGGCGGTGAACATGTCGAAGCCCTCGCGCTGGTACTCCACCAGCGGGTCCTTCTGCGCCATGGCGCGCAGGCCGATGCCCTCCTGGAGGTAGTCCATCTCGTAGAGGTGCTCGCGCCACTTGCGGTCCAGGACCGACAGCACGACCCGGCGCTCCAGCTCACGCATGATCTCCGAGCCGAGCTGCGCCTCGCGCGACTCGTACTGCTCGTGGATGTCGTCCTTGATGGACTCGGCGATGAAGTCGGCGGTCAGTCCGGCACGGTCGCCGGCCGCGTCCTCCAGCTCCTCGACGGTGATCTTCACCGGGTAGAGCTGCTTGAAGGCGCCCCACAGCCGGTCCAGGTCCCAGTCCTCGGCGAAGCCCTCGGCCGTCTCGGCGCCGATGTAGGCGTCGATGGTGTCGTCCATGAAGTGCTGCACCTGCTCGTGCAGGTCCTCGCCCTCCAGGACGCGGCGGCGCTCGCCGTAGATGACCTCACGCTGGCGGTTGAGGACCTCGTCGTACTTCAGGACGTTCTTACGGGTCTCGAAGTTCTGCGTCTCGACCTGCGACTGCGCGGAGGCGATCGCGCGCGTGACCATCTTGTTCTCGATCGGCACGTCGTCCGGCACGTTGGCCATCGACATCACGCGCTCGACCATCTGGGCCTTGAACAGCCGCATCAGGTCGTCGCCCAGCGACAGGTAGAAGCGGGACTCGCCCGGGTCACCCTGACGGCCGGAACGACCGCGCAGCTGGTTGTCGATGCGCCGCGACTCGTGGCGCTCGGTGCCGAGCACGTACAGGCCGCCGAGGGACTCGACCTCGTCCTTCTCGGCCTTGACGGCGAGCTCGGCCCGCTTCAGGGCGGCGGGCAGGGCGTGGGCCCACTCCTCGATGTGCTCCTCGGGGTCGAGGCCGCGCTGACGCAGCTCGGCGTCGGCGAGGTCCTCGGGGTTGCCGCCGAGCTTGATGTCCGTACCACGGCCGGCCATGTTCGTGGCGACCGTGACGGCGCCCTTGCGGCCGGCCTGGGCGACGATCGTCGCCTCACGGTCGTGCTGCTTGGCGTTGAGCACCTCGTGCTGGACGCCGCGCTTGCTGAGCTGCTGCGAGAGGTACTCGGACTTCTCGACCGAGGTGGTGCCGACGAGGATCGGCTGGCCCTTCTCGTGCTTCTCGACGATGTCGTCGACGACCGCCTCGAACTTGGCGACCTCGGTGCGGTAGATCAGGTCCGACTGGTCCTTGCGGATCATCGGCTTGTTCGTCGGGATCGGGACCACGCCGAGCTTGTAGATCTGGTGGAACTCCGCGGCCTCGGTCATGGCCGTACCGGTCATGCCGGAGAGGCCGGGGACCTCCTTGCCGGCCTGGTCGTGACGCTTGTACAGGCGGAAGAAGTTCTGGAGGGTGATCGTGGCGAGCGTCTGGTTCTCGTCCTTGATCGCCACCGCTTCCTTCGCCTCGATCGCCTGGTGCATGCCCTCGTTGTAGCGGCGGCCGGCGAGGATACGGCCGGTGTGCTCGTCGACGATCATGACCTCGCCGTCGATGACGACGTAGTCCTTGTCCTTCTTGAAGAGTTCCTTGGCCTTGATGGCGTTGTTCAGGTAGCCGACCAGGGGGGTGTTCACCGACTCGTAGAGGTTGTCGATGCCCAGCCAGTCCTCGACCTTGGCGACACCGGTCTCGTGGATGGCGACCGTGCGCTTCTTCTCGTCGACGTCGTAGTCGCCGGACTCCTCGATGCCCTTCAGCGGCTGCCCGGCCTCACCGCGCTTGAGGCGGGTGACCAGCTTGGAGAAGTCGCCGTACCACTTGGTGGCCTGGTCGGCCGGGCCGGAGATGATCAGCGGCGTACGGGCCTCGTCGACCAGGATGGAGTCGACCTCGTCGACGATGGCGAAGTTGTGGCCGCGCTGGACCAGCTCGTCCTTCGACCAGGCCATGTTGTCGCGCAGGTAGTCGAAGCCGAACTCGTTGTTCGTGCCGTAGGTGATGTCGCTCGCGTACTGCTCACGGCGCTGCGCCGGCGTCATGTTGGCGAGGATGCAGCCCACGGTCAGGCCGAGGAACCTGTGGACGCGGCCCATCATCTCGGAGTCGCGCTCGGCCAGGTAGTCGTTGACCGTGATGAGGTGCACGCCTTCGCCGGACAGGGCGTTCAGATAAGCGGGCAGGGTGCCGACGAGGGTCTTGCCCTCGCCGGTCTTCATCTCGGCGACATAGCCGAGGTGCAGGGCCGCGCCGCCCATGATCTGTACGTCGTAGTGGCGCTGGCCGAGGACGCGCTTGGCGGCCTCGCGGACGGTGGCGAACGCCTCGGGAAGCAGATCGTCCAGGGTCTCACCGTCGGCGTAACGCTGCTTGTACTCATCGGTGAGGGCCCGCAGCTCGGCGTCGGAGAGGTCGACGAAGTCCTCTTCGATGGAGTTGACCTGGTCCGCGATGCGGTGCAGCTTGCGCAGGATCTTGCCTTCGCCTGCACGCATGATCTTCGAGAGGACGGACACGGGGGTTGGTCTCCTTGCCGGTCGGGCCTAGGACGGTCGGTTTCCATTTGACTTACTGAGCAACGGCCATCGTATGCGAGGACCCGGCTGGGCCGGGAGGCCTGCCGTGACCGGGCTGCCCGTTGCTTCCGGTGTGCTCCGGAATTCTCCTTCACGAGGGACAACGGACGGAGCCGCGAGATGGTGCCGGAGGGCTCCGACGAATTGCGCGAAATGTGATCACGCGCTCACGCACCGCGAAGAGATGGCCATCCGGCCCGCCCGCGCGCAGAATCTGGCGATGGAACCCGTCACTCTCACCACCGAGCGGCTGCTGCTGCGCACGGTGGGCCCGCGGGACACCGACGCGGTCCACGCCGCCGCGCAGGACCCCGACATCCAGCGGTGGATCTCGCAGTTCCCCTCTCCCTATCTGCCGGAACACGCGCGTGCCTTCACCGGACAGGTCGTGCCGGACGGCTGGGCGCACGACTCGATGTTCACCTTCGGTGTCTTCCTCTCCTCCTCCGGTGCGCTGGCGGGCATGCTCGGCCTCACCATGCGCTCGCTGGCCACGGCGGAGGTCGGCTACTGGGCGGCGAAGGAGCACCGGGGCCACGGCTATCTGACCGAGGCCACCGCGGCCGCCTGCCGCTGGGCCTTCACCGAGCGGGCGGTCGACCGCGTCGAGTGGCGCGCGGAGGTGGGCAACCACGCCTCCCGCGCGGTCGCCGAACGCGCCGGTTTCACCGTCGAGGGCACTCTCCGCTCGGCCGTGAACAACAGGGGCGTGCGCCGGGACTGCTGGGTGGGCTCGCTCCTGCCGTCCGACCTGGGCCTGCCCTCGGCCGCGCCGTACCTCCCGGCGCCCGTCCACAGGCCGTAGCCGCAGGCCGTGCCCGGCTGTCAGTGGCAGCGCCTATCGTGCGAGGCATGACGACCCCGCGCCCGATCGCAGAGCTGTCCGCCGACGAGGCCCGCCGCCTGGTCCTGCGCGCCCAGGGCTTCCTCGGCGCACCCGACCGCCGGGCGGGCGTGCGGGGCGTGCTGCGGCACCTCGGCGCGGTCCAGCTCGACACGATCTCCGTCCTGGCCCGGTCCCACGAGCTCATCCCCTACGCCCGCCTGGGCGCGGTCGGCCGCAGGACGGTCGAGGACGCGTACTGGACCGACCGGCACGCGTTCGAGTACTGGTCGCACGCGGCGTGCATCCTGCCCGTCGAGGAGTGGCCGCACTTCGCCTTCCGCCGCCGCGCCTACCGCGACCGCCCGCAGTGGAACCACGACCTGCCCGACGGCACCTACGAGCAGGTCATCAAGCAGCTGCGGACCGAAGGCCCGCTGACCGCGACCGAGTTGGGCGGCGCCAAGCGCACCAGCGAGTGGTGGGACTGGTCCGGCACGAAGGTCGCCGTCGAGCGCGCCCTGATGTACGGCGAGGTGGTGTGCGTCGAGCGGCGCGGCTGGAAGCGGCTCTACGACCTCGCCGAGCGTGCGATCCCGCAGTCCCTGCTGCACGACGAGCTGGACGACGCCGAGTGCCTGCGCCGTCTGGTGCGGCTGGCCGGTGAGGCGCTGGGCGTGGGCACGCGCGCGGACATCGCCGACTACCACCGCCTCAGGGGCGAGCAGGTGGACGCGGTGATCGCCGACTCCGGTCTGGTGCCGGTCTCGGTGGCGGGCTGGGGCAAGCCCGCCTGGGCGGACCCGGCGGCCCTGGCGGCGCCCCCGCGCGGACGGCACCGCACCACGCTGCTGTCCCCGTTCGACTCGCTGATCTGGGAACGCGCCCGCACGGAACGGATCTTCGGCTTCACCCACCGCCTCGAGGCGTACGTTCCCAAGCCGAAGCGCGTGTACGGCTACTTCGCGATGCCGGTCCTCGCGGGCGGGCGTCTGGTCGGCCGCGTGGACCCGGCCCGAGAGGGCCACACCCTGGTCGCCCGGCAGGTCACCCTGGACGGTCCGAAGGCGGTCCCGGCGGTCGCCCAGGCGCTGGTCGAGGCGGCGAGCTGGGTGGACTGCACGGACGTCCGGGTGGAGCGGGTGGACGCGCCCGGACTGCGCACCCCTCTCACCGCGGAACTCGCCCGGCTGCTCGGCTGAGCGTCAGCGGATTTCGAGGATCTTCTCCCGCATCGCGTACACCACGGCTTCCATCCGGGAGTGCAACTGGAGTTTCTCCAGGATGTTGCGCACGTGGTTCTTCACGGTGTTCTCGGAGATGAACAGTTCTTTGGCGATATCGCGGTTGTTCATCCCCGTGGCGACGAGCTTGAGCACTTCCAGCTCACGGTCGGTGAGCCGCGGCGCGGGCACCAGACGGCGTTCGTCCGTGCGCTGGATCATCGATTTGAACTCGGTCAGCAGCTTCGACGCCATGGACGGACTGATCTGCGACTGTCCGTCGGCCACCGCGCGGATCGCGGTGGCGACCTCGTCGGTGGAGATCTCCTTGAGCAGATAGCCGGTCGCGCCGGCCTTGATCGCCTCGTAGAGGTCGGCTTCCTCGTCGCTGATCGTCAGCATGATGATCTTGGCGCTGGGGGCCACCTCCTTGATGGAGGTGCACGCCTCGATCCCGCCCCGCTTCGGCATCCGCACGTCCATCAGGACGATGTCGGGCAGCAGGTCGGCGGCCTTGTCGACCGCTTCGGCGCCGTCCCCCGCCTCGCCGACGACCTGGATGTCCTCCTCGGCCGCGAGCACGATCTCCAGGCCCCGGCGGAACAGGGCGTGGTCGTCGACGACCAGCACCCGGATCGGCTCCTCGCGCGATGATCCTCTGTCGGGGCCCATGCCGATCACGCCGTCGCCGGCATCCCCCTGATGCATCGGTCCGAAGCTGTCCGCCATCGTTCCTCCCCCTGAAGGCTGTGGCCCGTGGTCCTGTGCCATCGCCAACCCAAGGCAACGGCCCACCGGTTGAGCCGTTGCGGCCATGATTCCATGCCCGGGCGGCGCCGAGGTGACAGGCAGGGTGCGCATGGGGTCGCACACCGGTGCCCCTGGGGGCGCACGAAAGCGCTCCAGGGGCACCGGACAGCTGTCATCCGGGTGGGTCAGCCGCCGAGCGAACCGCCCGCGTCAGGCGACGGCGGCTGCGTGACCATGGTGTCCGTCCGGAGGTGGATCACGCCGTAGTCGTAGGCGTGGCGCCGGTAGACGACGCTCGGCTCCTTCGTCTCGGAGTCGACGAACAGATAGAAGTCGTGACCGACCAGTTCCATCTCGTAGAGGGCCTGGTCCAGGGTCATGGGGGCGGCGACGTGGGTCTTCTCTCGGACGATGAGCGGCCCTTCGCCCTGTACCTCGAGCGAGCCGATCTTCCTGGTGGGTACTCCGTCCGACTCCTCCGTCGAGACGACGTGGCCGTTGCCGTTGAGCGTCGCCGCGCCCGGAACGTGGTCGGGGACCTCGGCCGCCGTCAGCCGGCGGACGCCCCGGCGCGTGTGACGCTTGTCGTGCTCCTTGCGCAGTCGGGCATCCAGCTTCTCGGCAGCGAGGTCGAGTGCCGCGTACGGGTCGCTGGCCGCCGCCTCTGCCCTGATCACCGGGCCACGGGAGCGGAGCGTGATCTCCACTCGGTCGCAGCGGTCGGCCTGTCGGGGGTTGGGCTCCTTGGACACCTCGACGTCGAGGCTGATCACCTTGCCGTCGAGCTTCTGGATCTTCTCCAGCTTCAGCTTCTCGGCCACGTGCTTGCGGAACCGCTCGGGCACCTCGGTCTTGCGGCCCTTGACGACGATGTCCACGCAGAACTCCGTTCCCGGATCGCTCCGCTCTCAGTGGCGGAGCATCTCCCTTGTGCACCAGGTTCCGGACAGTTCCGGAACCGCGGACTTGGTGACGTCCACCTCCTCCTCCCCCACGGGCGAGATCTCCACGCCGCCGGCTCGGGTGATTGCGTAAAACCCGCAGCACGGCTATCGGATTCGCGGGGGATGGCCTGCGCCTTTCCCTCACAACCGAACATATCTCGCCCGGACGGATGTCGTCACCCTCTACTGCGGCGTACCTCCGTTCAGGTGAATAGGCGCTCTCATTACCTGCAACGATGCAACTTCGCAGTCAGTTCCGGTTTATTTCGAAAGCATCCGGCGAAGCAGCGACCACCGCGGCACAGACCGGATCTCCGAAGGTGTCCGGGCCCGTCTTTCCCGCCATGACCGTCCGTCCGCCTGCGCCCCCTTCCGTCTCTTCAGCCATCTGTTCCCCTGTCCTTTCCCGGCTCACTCCCGTGTACACGGGTGTCATCACATCGCGGTACCCGGCTTCGGCGGCCATGGCCTCCCGCACCGCACGCGCCGCCTCCGTGAGGGAAGCGCCCGTCGTCATCAGGTCGTCCACGAGCACCACCGCGCCGCCCCGCAGCAGCCCGGCCCCGCCGCGCGCCACGGCCAGGGCGCCGGCCAGATTCTCCTGACGCCGCCGGGAGTTGAGCCCCGCCTGGTCGGCCACCGCGCGGCGCTGCCGCAGCACGGAGAGCACCCGGGCCGACGTCCCGGCCCGGCGCAGCCGCGCCGCCGCGGCGAGTGCGATCCGCCGTGCCGGATCGTGTCCACGGGCCCGTACGGCCGCGCGCCGGGACGGCACCGGTACGAGCAGCACGGGCAGGCCCGCTCGCCGGCCCTGCGCCGGCCCGAGCCCGGCCCGCACCGCGCCTGCCAGGGCCGTGCCCAGAGGGCGGGCCAGGGACAGGGCTCCGCGCTCCTTGTGGGCCAGCAGCACGGCCCGGACCTCGTCCGCGTACGGCACGGCCGCGTGGACGGCGGGCAGGCCCGGCGGCTCCGGCACCGGCCGCACCCGGCGCGGTGCGACACCGCCCAGGACGGCACGGCACTCCGGGCAGAGCATCGTGCGCGGCCTGCCGCAGCCTCCGCACTCGCCCGGCAGCACCAGGTCGGTGAGGTCCTGCCACCACCCCCGCATGTCCACCACTCTGCCAACGCCCGCGCGGCCCGGCCACCCCTGTGGACAACCGCCTGTGGACAACTCCGCGCCGCCCGGCGCACAGGCCCGGCCGCCCCCGGCAGCAACAGCCTCCACGCTGCCGAGAGACAGCCGGGAACCGCGGGAACCGGGCCATGTCCCGGAAACGGAAAGGCGGCCGCCCCGCCGGACCGAAGCCGGCGAAACGACCGCTCCCCGCGATACCGCGGTCAGCACCTCACCCGGGATACACCGGCGCCGTGCCGTCCTTCACGACCTTCTGCCACTGCTCCCCAGTGGGCATCCGCACGATGCCGTCCTCCGAATGGGCGACCAGCGGAACCCCGCCGTCCTCCGTCCCGGCGATCTCCTCCACGCCCGTGAGCGCGGCGGGCGGCGGAGCCTCCGGCGTGGAGCCGTCGACCTGGACGTACTGCATCTGCTGCACGCCCCCCTGCTTGGTGCCCACCACCACCAGCCGGCTCTCGCCGACCCAGGACATGGTGGTGACCTCCTCCAGCTCCGGAGTCGCCGAGCGCAGCTCCAGCACCGCCACGCGCGTCCGCTCGTCGGCCTCGGTCGGCCTGTCGCCGCGCTCGATACGGCCGATGAGCAGGGACTGCTTGCCCGCCTTCTCCACGACCAGAGCGATCCGCACCCCGTCCCCGGCCACCCGCACCGAGTCGATACGGCCGTCCAGACCGGGCATCTCGACCTCCACGGGCTCGCCCTTGCCGCCGTCGAACAGCAGCAGCCGCGGCCGCTTCGGGTCCCGGTCGGCCACCCACAGGTCACCGGCGGCGTCCCAGCTCGGCGCCGTCAGCCGGTCGGTCTCCGTCTTCCCCTGGCTGACCAGCACGGGTGCGCCGAGCGAACCGCCCGCCACCATGGGGCTGACGAACAGCGCACGCCGGTCCAGGCTCACCCCGGCCGCGACGTCCTCGCGCCGCGCCACACCCGCCGCCCAGAACGGCCTCGTCCCGTCGCCGAGCGGCCCCGGCACCGCCAGCGCCTCCTTGTCCTCGCTGCGCGCGGGCATCCGCACCAGCTGGTTCTCGCCGTCCAGGAAGTACAGGAACTCGGGACGCTCCGTCGCCCCCCGCGCGGCCACCGAGTCGGCGCTGTCCGCGGACACCAGGCACAGCTGCCTGCCACCCGACTCCAGCTCGATCTGGTCCACCGCGGAGGTGAGGTTCTGCAGCGTGAACAGCAGCTGCGCGGCCATCTCGCGGCACTTGCCCGGCCCGACCCGCGCGGCACTGTTGTTCAGCGGCACGGTCAGCGTGTTCTGCCCGTCGGGCGTCAGCGACTCCACGCCGGCCCTCAGCTTCGTACCGGTGGGGAAACTCGACCGGACGACCTGGTCCAGCCAGACCGTCGGGCCCTCCAGGAGCGAGCGGACCATGTGCGTCATGGGATCCACGCGCTCGCGCACGAACACCGGATCGGCCACCGCCATCGGCCGCGACGGAGACCCCGCCACACCGTTGGACGCGAAGTAGTACTTGTTGACCGACATGTAGTTGCGCTCGAAGTCCGACTCGCCGAGCACGATGCCCTGCGGCGGCCGGCTGATGCGCCACTGGCCGTTCTTCTTGGTGCGCGTCAACTGGATCTGCTGCTGGTAGTCGCCCTCGGCCGGGCTGTACGACTGCTGCGCGTCGAGCGCGCCGACCTCGGTGCCGGTCAGCGTGACGGAGGACGAGGTGGCCTTCTCCGCGTCCTCGACGGGATCGGCGAAGCTCTCCATCCCGTTCGCGAGAACGGTGGCGGAGCCCTCCGGCTCCCACTGCTTCGCCGCCTCGGGCGTCAGATACAGCTTCGCCGTCTCGTAGTTCGGGTCGTCACTCGTCAGCGCCTCCAGGAAGCCGTCCACGATCTCCGTCGGAGTCGCGTCCTCGCCCGGCGGCACGGCGAACACCCGCACCTGCGAGTCCTGCCGCGGCGTGTAGTCCACCCCGCGCAGATCACCGTCGTCGGGCATCGACGCGCATCCCGACAGCAGGACGACCCCGCAGACGGTGTACGCCACCGCGCGCCGCGGCATGCGCCGGGCGCCCCCCTCGCGGTCAGCGGCCACGAGTTGCCTCCCCTTGCTCGTCCTGACCGGCCGGGGCCTGTCCCGGCCGCGCCGCGGACGTGTCGTCCGGCCGTCGCGCCCCGCACGCGGGCCGCGGCACCACGCGCGCGCCGTTGCCCGGCAGCGCCGTGGGGTCGGCCGAGGGGGCCGTCGTGGCGGGCAGCGTGGCCATCCGGTCCAGCGGCGCCTGTCCGTTGATCTGCTGTGCGGGCACGGTGGCGCTCTTCTCGCCGCGCGGCAGCCCGGCCCCGTCCAGGCCGCGGTTGCGGCGCGAGTCCTTGGGTTCCAGGGGTATCGGCGAGCCCCGCAGCGGCTCGTCCGCCGTCCGCGGCAGCGTCAGCCGGAACTGCGACCCGCCACCCGGCTCACCCCACGCCTGGAGCCAGCCGCCGTGCAGACGCGCGTCCTCCAGGGCGATGGACAGGCCCAGGCCCGTACCGCCCGTGGTCCGCGCGCGGGCCGGGTCGGCCCGCCAGAAGCGGCTGAACACGCGCGTGGCCTCGCCGGGCTTGAGACCGACGCCGTAGTCGCGCACCGCGACCGCGACCGCCCCGCCCGCCGAGGCGAGCTTGACGACCACGTCCCGGCCCTCGCCGTGCTCCACGGCGTTGACGACGAGATTGCGCAGCACCCGCTCCAGACGCCGGGCGTCCGCCTCGGCCACGACGGGCTGCTGATCGCCCACGACGCGTATCTCGGTGCCCTTGCGCTCCGCGAGCGGCACGGCCCCGCTGACCACCCGCCGCACGACCTCCCTGAGATCGATCGGCTCCGCCTCCAGCGCCGCGGCGCCCGCGTCGAAGCGGCTGATCTCCAGCAGGTCCGCGAGCAGCGACTCGAACCGGTCCAGCTGGTCGGCCAGCAGCTCCGCCGACCGCGCGGTCACCGGATCGAAGTCCTCGCGGGCCTCGTGGATGACGTCCGCCGCCATCCGCACGGTCGTCAGCGGCGTCCGCAGCTCGTGGGACACGTCGGAGACGAACCGCCGCTGCATCCGCGACAGGTCCTCCAGCTGCTGGATCTTCAGCTGGAGGTTCTGCGCCATCTTGTTGAAGGCCTCGCCCAGGCGCGCGATGTCGTCCTCGCCGGTGACCTTCATACGTTCCTGAAGACGCCCGGCCGACAGCCTCTCGGCGATGCCCGCGGCCATCCGTACGGGCGTGACGACCTGGCGGACCACCAGCCACGCGATCGCCCCGAGCAGGACGACGACGAACACCCCGGCCGTCGCCAGCGTGCCCTTGACCAGGCTCAGCGACTTCTCCTCCTGCGTCAGCGGGAAGAGGTAGTAGAGCTGGTACGGGTCACCGTTGGGGTCGTTGACCTCCTTGCCGATGACCAGCGCGGGCTGGGACTCCTTGCCGCGCTCGCTGTAGAAGACGCGCGTGTACTTCTGGGCGGCCTCGCCGTCCCCGATGCGGGCCCGCAGATCCGCCGGAATGCTCTTGTCCGGGTTCACGCCGCCGGAGGCACGCGGACTGCGCCCACTGCCGCTGTCGTCGCCGACGGGCAGCGTCACCACGTCGAAGGCGCCCTGGCCGCCGCTGGAGAGCGAACCGACCATTTCGCTCATCCACTGGGTGACGTTCTGCGCGGAACGGCCGTCCGTGCCGGGCACCTCGTCGGCGGTGCCGCTGGCGGTCTCGTCGGCCTTCTGCTTGGCCACCGTGAAACCGCCGGTGGCCTGGCTCTGGGCGGCCTTCACCTTGGCGTCCAGCAGTCCGTTGCGCACCTGGCCGATCACGACGAAGCCGAGCAGCAGGACGACGCCCAGCGACATCAGCAGGGTCGTGACGACGACCTTGAGCTGGATGTTGCGCCGCCACAGCCGCATCACGGGCAGCAACGGGCGGCGCACCCAGCGCATGAACAGCCGAAGGACCGGGCTGCCCTGGACTCCGCCCTGAAGCAGCCCGCCCTCGAAGAACCTTTCCCAGCGCGAGGGCGTCGGCCGGCCGACAGGCCGCCCCGGACGGGCCCCGGACCGGCCGGGGGCCGAAGCGGCACTGTCCCCGGACATGTCAGCTCGGTCCGGCCTTGTATCCGACACCACGGACGGTCACCACGATCTCCGGCCGCTCGGGGTCCTTCTCGACCTTCGAGCGAAGCCTCTGCACATGCACATTCACCAGACGCGTGTCCGCCGCGTGCCGGTAGCCCCAGACCTGCTCCAGGAGCACCTCACGAGTGAACACCTGCCACGGCTTCCGCGCCAGCGCGACCAGCAGGTCGAACTCCAGCGGCGTCAGCGCGATGGACTGCCCGTCCCGCTTCACCGAGTGCCCCGCCACGTCGATGACCAGGTCACCTATGGCGAGCTGCTCCGGCGCCGGCTCCTCCGACCTCCGCAGCCGCGCCCGGATGCGGGCCACGAGCTCCTTCGGCTTGAACGGCTTCACGATGTAGTCGTCGGCCCCGGACTCGAGGCCGACCACCACGTCGACGGTGTCGCTCTTGGCGGTCAGCATCACGATCGGCACGCCGGACTCCGCCCTGATCAGGCGGCACACCTCGATGCCGTCCCGACCGGGCAGCATCAGATCGAGCAGCACCAGATCCGGCTTGGACTCGCGGAAAGCGGCCAGCGCCTTGTCGCCGTCGGCTACGAAAGACGGCTCAAAACCTTCACCACGCAGCACGATGCCGAGCATCTCGGCCAGTGCGCTGTCGTCGTCGACGACAAGGACTCGTCCCTTCATAAACGACATCATCCCATTAGCTAATCGTTACCTGGCGTGACCTGGCACACAGCTCGGCAAGCCCCTCGCCGGTCACAGGCGAAACGGCACCTTCTTCGGTGACGATCGCCGTCACCAGTTCCGGCGGTGTCACGTCGAACGCCGGGTTGTACGCCTGGGTCCCCAGGGGCGCCACCACGATCCCGCCTCCCGCTCCCGCCACCGGCATCTGCGGCGCTGTGACCTCGGTCACTTCGAAGCCGGGGCGCTGCTCGACCTCGATCGACGCCCCGTCCGCGGTCCCCAGATCCACGGTCGTCACCGGTGCCACCACGATGAACGGAACATGGTGATAGCGCGCGAGCACGGCGAGCGGATAGCTTCCCACCTTGTTCGCCACAGACCCGTCGGCCGCGATGCGGTCCGCCCCTATGAGCACCGCGTCCACCTCCCCCGCCGCGAACAGCGAACCCGCCGCGTTGTCGGTGAGCAAGGTGTACGCCATGTCGTTGCGTGCCGCCTCGTAAGCCGTCAGGCGAGCACCTTGCAGCAACGGACGCGTTTCGTCCACCCACAGGCGCCTGAGCCGGCCCTGACGGTGCGCGGCGAGCGCCACCGCGAACGCCGTGCCCTCACCGCCCGACACCAGCGAACCGGTGTTGCAGTGCGTGAGAATCCGGTGACCTCCGCCCGGCAGCAGCTCGTCGAGCAGCACCAGGCCGTGTGCGGCCATCCGGGTGCTGGCCTCGGCGTCCTCCCGGTGCAGCTGGCGCGCCGCGGCCAGCGCCGCGACAGCGGCCCGGCCCTCGCCGCCGCCGCCGACGAGCACGGCCCGATGCGCGGCCTGGGCCCGCCGCACACCCACGGCGAGGTTCACCGCGGTCGGCCTGGCACCCGCCAGCGCGGCCGCGGCCTCCTCCACGTCGAAGCCTCTCGCGGCGGCGAGCGCGACCCCGTAGGCCCCCGCGATCCCGAGCAGCGGCGCCCCGCGCACGGCGAGCGAACGGATCGCCTCCACCAGCGCGGGCGCGTCCGTGCACACCAGCTCGATCTCCTCGGCGGGCAGCCGCGTCTGGTCCAGGAGGACCACCACAGGCCCCTCGGGCGGCTCCTCCCAGCGGATGACAGGTATTCCGGTCGGCCGGCCGTCCTCGCCGGATTGCGCGTACTGATCAGCCATGCCGTCAGTCTGCCCCGGATCGGGCGGACAATTGAAGGTGCACAGCCCCTACCGCGGCCGGTCCGTCCCGGACGGCCCCATGGCACGATGAGGGCCAACCTGCCGCCGCGACCGCGGTCGGGCACCGTGAAGGAGCGACGATGAACGACACTCCGGGCTGGGCCTCGCCCGGATCCGCCCCGTCCGACGATCAGCGCCCCGGCGCCCAGGAGCCGGCCGACAGCCCGGCTCCCGCGGCACCGGCGGATCAGCCGACGGCACCCGGCGCGAAGTGGTCGCAGGAGCAACCGGCACCCGGCCAGTGGTCCACGCCCGTGGGCCCCGGCCAGACACCGCCCCCACCGCCCGGCCCGAACTGGGGCACCCCGCCCCAGGGCGGCGGCTGGGGAGGCCCCGGCGGACAGCACGGCCCTGCCGGACACGGCGGCTGGGGCACCCCCTGGGGCGGCCCGCCGCCCGCCGCCAAGCCCGGAGTGATCCCCCTGCGCCCCCTCGGCGTCGGCGAGATCCTCGACGGCGCGGTCTCCACCATGCGTACCTACTGGCGCACGGTGCTCGGCATCTCCCTCACCGTCGCGGTCCTCATGGAGATCGTCACCGTCCTGCTCCAGGGCCTCGTCCTGAACGACACGACCGGCACCGACGGCCTCGGCGACCCGGACGCCACCCTGGAGGAGGCCACCCGCGCCCTGGGCGACGCCCTGGTCGGCATGGGTGTCCTGTTCGTCATCACCCTCATCGGCACCGTCGCGGTGACCGCACTGCTCACCGCCGTCACCAGCCGCGCGGTACTGGGCAAGCCCGTCACCACCAAGGAGGCCTGGCGCGACGCCCGCCCGCAGGTGCTCAGGCTGCTCGGCCTGCTCGTGCTGCTGCCGCTCATCGCCTTCGGCATCCTCGCCGTGGGCACCCTGCCCGGCATCATCGTCGGTGTCGCGGGCTCCCCGCCCGCAGGCGCCGTGCTCGGATTCCTCGGCTTCCTGGGCGCGGGCGTCGTCGCCATCTGGCTGATGGTCCGCCTCTCCCTCGCCTCCCCCGCCCTGATGCTGGAGAAGCAGGGCATCAAGAAGGCCCTGACCCGCTCCACCAAGCTCGTCAGCGGCTCCTGGTGGCGAGTCTTCGGCATCCAGCTGCTCGCAGCTCTCATCGCGAACATCGTCGCCATGGTCATCGTCATCCCGTTCGCCCTGATCGCCCTCGTCGTCAGCGGCGACGGGTTCAGCGGCTTCCTCACCGGCGACAGCGACTTCGGCTGGACCTACCTGATCGTCACCGGCATCGGCTCGGTGATCGGCTCCATGATCACCTTCCCGATCACGGCCGGTGTCACCGTGCTCCTCTACATCGACCAGCGCATCCGCCGCGAGGCCCTCGACCTCGACCTGGCCCGCGCCGCCGGCGTCCAGAACTACGGCACCACCGCCGGGAGCTGATGCGGTGAGCCTCACGGGGGGAGTTCTCACAGCGGTGCCCGGCGCAGTCGACACAGCACTACGAGCCGCCGTGCGCGCCGGCGACCGCACCACCCTGTCGTCGGCGCTCACACTGACACGCACCGGCGACACCGAACCACCGCTGACCGTCCCGCGTGACCCCGCCCGCGAAGCGGCCCGGCGCGAGCTGGCCAAGCGGATGTACCACGAGAACGAACCGAACCTCCTGGAACGAGCCCTCAACTCCTTCTGGGACTGGCTCGGCAGCGTCTTCGACGCCGCCGGAACGGTGACACCCGGCGGGGCCGTCGGCCTGGTCGTCATCGTGCTCGCCGTCCTCGCCGTACTCGGCGCCCTGTGGTGGCGCCTCGGCACGCCCCGCCGCGGCCCCGTCTCCGCCCCCGCCCTGTTCGACGACCGCCCCCGCAGCGCCGCCGAACACCGCGCCGCCGCCGAGGCCCACGCCGCCCAGGGCCACTTCAGCCAGGCCGTCCAGGAACGCATGCGGGCCATCGTCCGCTCCCTGGAGGAGCGCGCCCTGCTCGACGCCCGCCCCGGCCGCACCGCCGACGAGGCGGCAGCCGACGCCGGCCGTACGCTTCCCGCGCACACCGACCGCCTGCGCGCCGCCGCCCGAGACTTCGACGACGTCACGTACGGCGGCCGCACCGCGACCGAGACCTCGTACCGCCGCATCGCCGAACTCGACCGTGACCTGGAACGCGCCAAACCCCGGCTCACCACGAGCAGCACCGCGAACACGGTCGACAACACCCGCCAGGGAGCCGCCGGATGACCACCGGGGCCACGCTCCCGAACACCTCGGCCTCGCCCACCGCCCGCCAACTGTGGACCCGCGCCCGCGGTATCGCACTGGCGCTCGCGGTGCTGGTCGCCGGAGCCGTCGTCCTCGCGCTCGTCCGCTCCGACACCCGGCACGGCGCCCTCGACCCGCGCTCCGCCGACCCCCAGGGCAGCCGGGCCGTCGCCGAGCTCCTCGCCGACCGCGGCGTCGACACACGCACCGTCACGACCCTCGACGAGGCCCGCGGCGCGGCGGCACCCGACACCACTCTCCTGGTCGCCGTGCCCGACCTGTTGACCGACCGTCAACAAGCCCTGCTGCACTCGGCGACCACCGCCTCCGGCGGCCGCACCGTCCTCGTCGCCCCCGATATCAGCTCCGTGGAAGGCCTCGCACCCGGCGTCACCGCCGAACCCGTCACCAGCCTGGACACCACCCTCTCCCCCGGCTGCCCGCTCCCCGAGGCCCGCCGCGCGGGCGACGCCGACACCGGCGGCATCCGGTACACCGTCACCAGCCCCGAGGCCGACGAGTGTTACCCCAGCGGTGACCTGCCCACCCTCGTCCGGATCCCCGACACGACCGGGGACGGGGACACCGTCGTCCTCGGCGCGTCCGACATCCTCGTCAACGACCATCTCGACGAGCAGGGCAACGCCTCGCTCGCCCTCCAACTCCTCGGCTCCCGGCCGCATCTGGTCTGGTACCTCCCCTCGCTGTCCGACGCCACGGCCACCGAGACGGGCGACGACCAGCGCGGCTTCTTCGATCTGCTCCCCTCGGGCTGGCTCTGGGGCACACTTCAGCTCTTCATCGCCGCAGCCCTCGCCGCCCTGTGGCGGGCACGCCGGCTCGGACCGCTCGTGCCCGAGAATCTCCCCGTGGCGATCCGCGCCTCCGAGACCGTCGAAGGACGCGCCCGCCTCTACCGCAAGGCCAACGCCCGCGACCGCGCGGCCACCGCTCTTCGCTCCACCACACGCACCCGCCTCGCCCCTCTCGTAGGCGTACCCGTCTCCCAGGCGCATGCGCCCGAGGCCCTGCTGCCCGCTCTGTCCGCCCATCTCCACCAGGACGGACAGCCCCTGCACAGCGTCCTCTTCGGCCCACCGCCCGGCGACGACGCCGCACTGATCGCCCTCACCGACCAACTCGACGCCCTCGAAAGAGAGGTACGCCGTCCATGATGGACCCGACCACTGACAACGCCGGGCAGACCGGGCATCCGGGCAACCCCCGGGCCGCCCTGGAAGCCCTGCGCGCCGAGATCGCGAAGGCCGTGGTCGGCCAGGACCCCGCCGTCACCGGTCTCGTCGTCGCTCTGCTCTGCCGCGGACACGTCCTACTCGAAGGAGTCCCCGGGGTCGCCAAAACGTTGCTCGTCCGCACCTTGGCCTCCGCACTCGAACTGGACACGAAGCGGGTCCAGTTCACTCCCGACCTGATGCCGAGCGACGTCACGGGCTCCCTCGTCTACGACACCCGCAGCGCCGAGTTCTCCTTCCAGCCCGGCCCGGTCTTCACCAACCTCCTGCTCGCCGACGAGATCAACCGCACGCCCCCGAAGACCCAGTCGTCCCTGCTGGAGGCGATGGAGGAACGCCAGGTCACCGTCGACGGCACCCCGCGTCCGCTCCCCGATCCGTTCCTGGTCGCGGCGACCCAGAACCCCGTCGAGTACGAGGGCACCTACCCCCTCCCCGAGGCCCAACTGGACCGCTTCCTGCTGAAGCTGACGATCCCTCTGCCCTCCCGGCAGGACGAGATCGACGTCCTCACCCGCCACGCCTCCGGCTTCAACCCGCGCGACCTCAAGGCCGCCGGCGTACGCCCCGTCGCGGGCCGCGCCGACCTCGAGGCAGCCCGCGCCGCCGTCGCCAAGACGACCGTCTCTCCCGAGATCACCGCGTACGTCGTCGACATCTGCCGCGCCACCCGCGAATCGCCCTCCCTCACCCTGGGCGTCTCCCCCCGCGGCGCCACCGCCCTGCTCGCCACCTCGCGCGCATGGGCATGGCTCACCGGCCGCGACTACGTGATCCCCGACGACGTCAAGGCACTCGCCCTGCCCACTCTCCGGCACCGTGTCCAACTGCGCCCGGAGGCAGAGATGGAGGGCGTCACCGCGGACTCCGTCATCACCGCGATCCTGTCCCACGTCCCCGTCCCGCGCTGATGGCGCTCACCGGACGCGCCGCCCTCCTCGCGGCACTCGGCTCCGTCCCCGTCGGCATCTGGGAACCCAGCTGGGCGGGCATCCTCGCCGTCAACGCGCCCCTGGCCGTGGCCTGCGCCTGCGACTTCGCCCTGGCGGCCCCTGTGCGCCGCCTCGGCCTGGCGCGCTCGGGCGACACGTCCGTACGCCTCGGCGACCCCGCCGACGTCACGCTCACGGTCACCAACCCGTCGCGTCGCCGCCTCCGCGCCCGCCTGCGCGACGCCTGGCCCCCCAGCAGCTGGCAGCCCGGCACCGAGGTCGAGTCTTCACGTCACCGGCTCGACGTCCCATCCGGCGAACGCCGCCGCGTCACCACACGGCTGCGGCCCACCCGCCGAGGCGACCGCCAGGCGGACCGTGTCACGATCCGTTCCTACGGCCCGCTCGGCCTCTTCACCCGCCAGGGCACACACGTCGTGCCCTGGACGGTACGGGTCCTGCCCCCGTTCACCAGCCGCAAGCACCTGCCCTCCAAGCTCGCCCGGCTCCGCGAACTGGACGGCCGCACCAGCGTCCTGCAACGCGGCGAGGGCACCGAGTTCGACTCCTTGCGCGAGTACGTCCCCGGCGACGACACCCGTTCCATCGACTGGCGGGCCACCGCCCGCCAGTCCGCGGTCGCCGTGCGCACCTGGCGCCCCGAACGCGACCGCCACATCCTCCTGGTCCTCGACACCGGCCGCACCTCCGCCGGCCGGGTCGGTGACGCACCACGACTCGACGCGTCCATGGACGCCGCACTCCTCTTGGCCGCCCTCGCCTCCCGCGCAGGCGACCGCGTGGACCTGCTGGCGTACGACCGCCGGGTCCGCGCCCTCGTCCAGGGCCGCACGGCGAACAACCTGCTGCCGTCCCTGGTCAACGCCATGGCCACGCTGGAACCCGAACTGGTCGAGACGGACGCCCGAGGCCTGACCGCCACGGCTCTACGGTCGGCTCCACGCCGTTCCCTGATCGTCCTGCTCACGACGCTCGACGCGGCACCGATCGAGGAGGGCCTTCTGCCCATCCTCTCCCAGCTCACCCAGCGCCACACTGTCCTCCTGGCGTCGGTGGCGGACCCCTATATCGCCCGAATGGCCAAGGCCAGAGGCAATGCTGACGCGGTCTACGAGGCTGCGGCCGCCGCCCAGGCCCAGGCTGAACGAAATCGCACCACGGACCAGCTCCGCCGCAACGGCGTCACCGTCGTCGACGCGACTCCGGACGAACTGGCACCCGCCCTCGCGGACGCCTACCTGGCCCTCAAGACAGCCGGCCGCCTATGAAAGAAGGGGCTCTCTGGGAGAGCCCCTTCCAGTTCCCAAAAGTTTCCCCAGAAACGCAGAAAACCCCCGTACCGATTTACGGTACGGGGGTTTTCTATAAGAATTGTTCGGCGGCGTCCTACTCTCCCACAGGGTCCCCCCTGCAGTACCATCGGCGCTGTAAGGCTTAGCTTCCGGGTTCGGAATGTAACCGGGCG
>NZ_JBVJGZ010000009.1:0-78125 GCF_055587025.1 Streptomyces sp. NPDC048600
GGCGGTTCGTCGCTGCCGGCGCCGACGGCCACCGCCCTCCCCCCCCCCCCCCGCCCCCCCCCTGCCCCCCCCCCCCCCCCGCCCCCCCCCCCCCCCCACCCCCCCCCCCCCCTACCCCCCCCCCCCCCCCCCCCCCCCCCCCGCGCTGGTGGATGGTTCAGGCGGGCCGCGCTTCTGACGGTGCCTCGACTTCGTCGATCGTCACGCCGCACGTCTCCTTCAGGAGCAGGCACAGGGTGCTCATGACGCCGAGTGCCGACAGGTACCACGCGACTCCCATACCGCCGTAGCACTCGGCGAGGGGCGGGGCAAGCAGGAGGGGTGCGCCGCCGCCGAGGCTGTAGCCCATGCCGAAGCGGGTGCAGCGGTGGCGGGTCCTGAACAGCTCGGGCAGGTAGGCCGCGGCCGCCGCAGTCCAGCCACCACCCGATGTTGACACCGCTTACTTCCCTGCGTAATGTTCCTGATGTAATCACTGCACACATCGGGCACTCCCCCCTCCGGATCCGGCCCTTGCCCCGGATCTCGGCTCCTCGCAGCCGCGGCCCCGACCGGCGCCCCCCTGAGCAGCCGGTACCGCGCCTCTGCCAAGCATGGGCCGCCATGTTTGCCTCGAAAGGGAGAGCCCTTCACTCGGCCGTATGAACGGAGTGCCATGAAGGCTGTATCGATCACGGGACACGGTGGTCCCGAGGTCCTTCGGTGGCTCGACGTCGAGGACCCGGCTCCCGCCCCGGGGGAAGTGGTCGTCGACGTGGTGGCCGGCGCCCTGAACCGGGCGGACGTCATGCAGCGATGGGGACTGTATCCGCTGGCGCCCGGCTGATCGCCGTACCCGGGGCTGGAGGTCTCCGGCCGTATCAGCGCCCTCGGTGAGGGCGTGACAGGCTGGCAGGTGGGCGACGCGGTCTGCGCGCTGCTCACAGGAGGCGGCTACGCGCAGAAGGTCGCCGTCCCCACGTCGGCAAGATCCTCCTCGTGAACGACTGACTCCCCGGGCCGGGCGGCCCCTTCGCGAGTGCCGCCCGCTCCCAGCCCGTCCCCACTCCCCCGGCTCGCACCCTCAGCTCCTCGGGTCCGGGACACCGCGTCCCTGAGCCCCGGGACCGATGGCGGCTCCCGCCGGGAGGCCCGGGCCGCCCGCGGATCGCGGAGGCCCGCTCCCGGCTCGCCGTCCCGGGGAATCATGTGTGGTGGCGCATGCCCCGCAGGTCGAGCACGTCCCGGTTGCGGCTGGGCCCTGGGCGCGGATCATGAGGTGGAGAAAGGGAACCGTGGTGCCGCTCTCGCGAGCGCTTCGCATCACCGCGCCGGTCGCGGAGATCTGGGGCGGCCCGGACACCACGGCCCGCTGATCCGTCGCCGACCGTCCCCCGCCGGCCACGAGGCGCGGCCCCGGATGTCCACTTTCCGCGCCGGTGGCCGGTGCACCCTGGGGAGTCCTCATGACTGAATCGACCGATCCGCTAGACGCCTGGACGTCCCGCCTGCTCGGGCTCGGTGAGGGCATCTCGCCCGAGGCCGCCCGTACGTTCGTGCACGACCTGTACGCCCATGCCCAGGCCGACCTCGACGAGGGGCGGGCGGAGGCCGAGTTCCAGCGGGAGGAATGAGGCGGTTGACTTCCTCCCCCGCCTAGGGGCGGGGGGTTCCAGCGGTCGCCCGCTGGGGTTCCTGCTTCACCGACGACCGCCCCTGTCCACGAAGTACAGATCCGATGAGCGAGCATTCTCCTCTGCACCTCGACGGCAACGCCCTGGCCGGCCCGCTGGGTGAGGTCTTCTCGCTGGATCCGACCACCGCCTGGCGCCGCTGCCCCGTCTGCCGTCGGCCGTCGCCCAACTGCATGTCTACGGCCCCGAGCCGGGCCTGACCGCGCGCTGCCCCGGCTGCGCGGACATCGCCCTGCGCGTCGTCACACAGCCGCGGCACCTCTGGCTCCAACTGGGCGGCGGAGCAGGCGCCTTCCGCTTCACCCTCCCGGCAGCGGCCCCAAATCTCCCTACGTGTGCGACTCCCGCTCCCGCCCACCGGTCGGGAAGGCACGCGGGCCACAGGACGAGGCACCGCCCGGACCGGATGCGGGCCTGAGCGGTGCCTCGCCGCGCGACGCCCGCAGGCGTCAGACCCGGACGGCCGTCCTGTCGTCCGATCCGCCCTTCGCGGCAGCGGTGTCCGCGTCCTCGTCCGTGGTGGGACCGGCGAGGGTCGCGGCCGGAAGGCGAGCGCCTTCGATGTCCACGTCCGGCAGCAGGCGGCCGAGCCATCGCGGCATGCTCCAGGCGCGTCGCCCGAGCAGGGCCATGGCTGCGGGCACGAGCGTCATGCGGACGACGAAGGCGTCGATGAACACGCCGAAGGCGAGCGCGAAGCCGATGGACTTGATGATCGGGTCGTCGTTGAAGATGAATCCGCCGAAGACGGCGACCATGATCAGTGCGGCGGCCACGACGACGCGTGCGCTGCGGGCGACACCCTGGGCGATGGCCTCGGCCGGGTCCTTGCTGTGCTCGTAGTGCTCGCGCATGCGGCTGACGAGGAACACCTCGTAGTCCATGGCGAGTCCGAAGAGCACTCCGGTGAGCAGGACCGGGAGGAAGCTGGTGACCGGGCCGGCGGCGGCCACGTCGAGCGGGCCGTTCAGGTGGCCCTGCTGGAAGACCCAGACCGAGGCGCCCAGGCTCGCGCCGACCGAGAGCAGGAAGCCCAGTGCCGCCTTGAGCGGAACCAGCACCGACCGGAAGGCGATGGCCAGCAGGATCAGCGCCAGGACGACGATGACACCGATGAACAGGGGCAGTGCGTCGCCGAGTTTGCCGGCCACGTCGATGGCCATGGCCGTCTGGCCGGTGACGTAGAGGGATCCGCCGGTGGCGGTGACCGTGGGTGCCAGGTCGCGCATGCGGTGGACCAGGTCGGTGGTGGCCTGTGCGTCGGGGCTCGACCTCGGCACGACGGACATCACCGCGATACCGCCGGAGGGGTTGAGGACCGGGGGCGAGACGGCGGCGACGTCCTTGTCCGCGGCCAGTTCGCCGCGCAGCCGTGTCACGGTGGCCTCCCGCTTCTCCTGCGGGATGTGCTCGGTGTCCACGACGGTGATGAGGGTGGCGTTGAAGCCCGGCCCGAAGCCCTCGGTGAGCAGGTCGTAGCTCTTGTGCTGGGTGGTGGCCTCGGGCTGGGAGGCGTAGCTGGGCAGGCCGAGGCGCAGGTCACGGGCGGGCAGGGCCAGTGCCAGCAGGCCCAGGACACCGGCGAGCAGGACGACGGCCGGCGCGCGGGTGACCGTGCGCGCCCAGGCGAGGCCCCAGGAGCCGGCGGCGCGGGCCTCGCGCTTGTCCTCGCGGTTGTCCTCGCGCTTGTCCTCGCGGTTGTCCTTGCGCTTGTCCTTCCGGCCCCCGCGCGGGCGCATCCGCTCGCCGAACACGCCGAGTACGGCCGGAAGCAGGCTGATGGCGACCAGGACGGCGATCAGTACGGTCACGGCACCGGCGAGCCCCATGATCGTGAGGAACGGGATGCCGGTGATGGCGAGTGCGGCCAGCGCGATGACGACGGTGGCTCCGGCGAAGACGACCGCGCCGCCGGCCGTGGCCGTGGCCCGCGCGATGGACTCCTCCCAGTCGGTACCGGGGTCGGCGAGCTGCTCGCGGTGCCGGGAGATGACGAAGAGCGCGTAGTCGATGCCGACGGCCAGGCCGATCATCAGTGCCAGCACGGTCGCGGTGCCCGTCATCTCCACGAAGCCGGAGACGAACATCGTGCCGAGCACGCCGACGGCGACGCCCAGGAGTGCGGTCAGCAGCGGCAGTCCGGCCGCGACGAGGGAGCCGAGGGCGACGGCGAGGACCAGGAAGGCGATGACGACACCGACGAGTTCGGCCGGTCCGCCCGCCTCGGTCTGCGGAAGCATGGCCGATCCGCCCAGCTCGACCCGCATCCCGGCGTCGCGCAGGGGCTCGACCGCGTCGGCCAGTTCCTCCTTGGCCGCCTCCGGCACCTCGGAGGCCTCCGCGGTGAAGCGGACGTCGGAGTAGGCGATGGTCCCGTCGGCGGAGAGGGCGCCGGTCGACGTCGGCCGGGAGACGTCGACGACGCCCTCAACCTTCGCCGCCTCGCGCAGGACGCCGTCGAGCGCCTCGCGCTGCGGCGGGTCGGTGACCGTCTTCCCCTCGGGTGCGGCGACCACGATGCGTACAACACCGCCGGCGGCCGGAGGGAACCTCTCCTCCAGAAGGTCCTGCGCCTTCTGGGACTCCACGCCCGGGACCGTGAACTCCGTGGAGGTCTTTCCGTGCAGGGTCGCCCCGAGGCCGCCGACCACGGCCAGCAGGAGTACCCAGGTCGCTATCACCCAGCGGCGGTGGCGAACCATCCAGCGCGCCCAGGTGTACAGGCGTGAGGCCATCGTTGCATTCCTTACCGGTCGAGCCCTGATCGAGGGAAGCCGAAGCCGATGCGTGGTGGAGGGCCAGAGCGGTACGCCTCCACCACTCTTTACAACATACGGCATTTTTGCAGTCGACTGTAAATTAGCTGCCGGTGGTAAGGTTTCGGCATGGTCGGTGACAGCCTCAGGGAGCGCGGCAAGGCGCGGCGCAGGGAAGCGATCCTCACCGCGGCCTACGAGTTGTTCGCCGAGCGGGGCTTCGACGCCACGAGCATCGCCGACATCGCCGAGGCGGCCGAGGTCTCACCGCGTACGGTCACGCTGTACTTCCCCACCAAGCTCGAACTCGCGATGGAGCACTTCAACGCGTTCGTCGACGAGCTGGCCGCGGCGCTGCACGACCGGCCCGCGGGGCAGGGCATCATCGACACCGTCGAGCAGTGGCTGCGCGAACAGGGCGATTCCCAGAGCAAGTTCGACGGCCCCTACGACCGGATGCTCGAGTCCAACCCTCATCTGAAGGGGCTCTGCCGGGAGCGGCTCACCGACGTCGTCCAGGACGGCGCCCGGCTCATCGCCGAGGAGCAGGGCTGGCGCCCGGACGACCTGGCGCCGCGCATCATGGCGGCCACGGTGGCGAGCGTGATCGGCGAGCTGACGCACCGGTCGGAGCCGGGGGACCTCGAGCGGGCCATGACCTTCATCCGCGCCGCGGCCGCCACCTTGCAGCCGGGCTGATCCGGCCCCGCAGACCACCCGGCACGGACTCCTGGTAACCACGGCGCCGAGTCGCCGTCACATCAAGCGGCGCCCGGCCCTCAACGAACGCCGACCGCCGCGCCGGCGGCGCTCACCGGGCACCCACGGCCTGGCGCGACAGCGCTCCACGAGTTCCCCCGGGGAGTGCTCGGCGTCGGACCGCATCGTGAGCGGTCACACGACACGGTCCTCACACCGCCCCTGGAGGCGGGTGCCCCCCCGGCTGCCGGAGACGGCGGCGCGCTGCACGGGCCTGAGCACGACTCCCCGCGGCTGACACCCCACGGGATCCCGGCACCACCACAGCGGTCCGGGCCGGCCGACGGCGTTCGCGTCGCGGTGGGCCCGGACGTCCGCCGCGCCCGAAGCCTGTCCAGGGCATCCGCACACCTCAGTGTTGACGGTGCTTACATTCGACCCTACAGTCATATATACACCGCCTACATGAAAGTGAGGGCCCCTCCATGCCTCCGACGCACAAGGACTCCGTCAAGGTCGATCTGGGCGGCCGCGCGGTCACGGTCCCCAAGGGCGGCCTCTACGACACGTACCGCATGGACCCCGACCTCGACGCGATCGCCCGCGACCCGCGCGTCAGCGGCGTGGACTTCTTCCGGCAACTGCCCAAGATCCGGGTCGACTCCGCCATCGGCCCGACGCTGACCCCGAACTTCTACTACAGCGTCTCCACCGCCCGGCTCACGATGCTCGCGCCGTCCCGCGCGATCCGCGCCCGGCTTCCCCGGGAGCTCTCGCCGCTCGAGATCGCACCCGGCCTCGGACTGGTCTCGGTCATGTTCTTCCGCTACGACGTGTGCGACATCGACTTCTACACCGAGGCCGCGGTCGGTATCGCCGTCAGGCCCGCGCGGCACGGGAAGCTCGGGTTCTTCGACCTCGTCGCCGGGCTCAAGAACGAGCACCTCGACTCCTATGTGCTGTCCCTGCCGGTGAGCACGGAGATCGCCCAGGTCCGCGGCCACGACGGCTACGGCTTCCCCAAGTGGGTCACCGGCCTCGACGTCGGCATCGACGACCTCCGGACGACCGCGCGCGTGGCCAACGACGCCGGCGGCACCGACCTCTCCCTGCTGGCCGACACGCCGAAGCAGGCCACGCACCGCACCGGCGAGCGCGTCAGCTCGCTCACCTCGTACACGACTATCGACGGGGCGTGGCACTCCACGCTGAGCCAGACCAATGTGCTCAGCGCCGGTGCGACGCGCGCGACCCGTGGCGTCACCCTGGAGGTGGGTGAGGGCCGCATGGCGGACGACCTGCGCTCCCTCAGGCCGAGGCGGACCGTCCAGTTCGACGTGATGACCCGGGGCCAGGTCGCCCTGCACATGCCCGTCCCCACCTCGGTCCCGAGCCGGGACAAGTAGCGAGGAACAAGTAGCAAGGAGCCCTTGCCATGGTCGCCGACCACGCCATCCGCCCCGCTGCCACCCGCGGCCCGGGCCTGCCCGCCTCCATCACCCCGGCCCTGCTCGAGCGGCTGACCTCGCAGGTCTCGGCCGCGCCGGACGCCGCGCGGGTCACCACCAGGGCCCCGTACACGGGTGTCCCCCTGGCCGACTTCCCCGTCTCCGCCCCCGACGACGTCGAGGCCGCGTTCGCCCGGGCGCGGACCGCGCAGAAGGCCTGGGCGGCCACCCCGATCGCCGAGCGCAAGAGGATCCTGCTGCGCTACCACGATCTCGTCCTGGCCCGTCAGGAGGAGGCGCTGGACCTGATGCAGGCGGAGAACGGCAAGACCCGCCGCGACGCCTTCCTCGAGGTCGTCGACATCGGCATCGTCTCGCGCTACTACGCCCGCAACGCCGCCAAGTACCTCGAGCCCAAGCGCCGCCGCGGGGCGATCCCGCTGCTCACCCACACCACGGAACTGCGCCACCCGAAGGGCGTGGTGACCGTCGTCTCGCCGTGGAACTACCCGCTCAGCATGGCCGCCAGCGACGCCATCGCGGCACTGATGGCGGGCAACGCCGTCGTCCAGAAGCCCGACACACAGACCGCGCTGACCGCGCTGTGGTCCATGGACCTGATGTACGAGGCGGGCCTCCCGGCCGATGTGTGGCAGATGGTCGTCGGCCGTGGCAGCTCCATCGGCGGCGCTCTCATGGACAACGCCGACTACATGATGTTCACCGGCTCCACCGCCACCGGACGCCAGATCGCGAGCGACGCCGGGCGGCGCCTCATCGGCGCCTCGCTCGAACTCGGCGGCAAGAACGCCATGATCGTCCTCGACGACGCCGACATCGACAAGGCCGCCGAAGGTGCCGTCAACGCCTGCTTCCCCTCCGCGGGCCAGCTCTGCGTCTCCATCGAGCGCCTGTACGTCGCCGAGTCCGTCCGCGACAGGTTCGTCGCCGCGTTCGTCGCCCGAGCCAAGGCGCTCAGGATCGGCGCCGCGTACGACTTCGGCGTCGACGTCGGCAGCCTCACCACGCCCTCCCAGCTGAAGACCGTCACCGAACACGTCGACGACGCCGTCGCCAAGGGCGCCACCGTCCTCGCCGGCGGCCGGGCACGGCCGGACCTCGGACCGCTGTTCTACGAGCCGACCGTCCTCACCGACGTCACCCCCGACATGACGCTGCACGACCACGAGACCTTCGGGCCCGTCGTCTCCGTCTACGCCTTCCGTGACGTCGACGAGGCGATCGCCCTGGCCAACGCCACGCCGTACGGCCTCAACGGCAGCGTCTGGACCCGCAACGGGGCGCGGGGCCGGGCCGTGGCGGCCCGGGTGCACGCGGGCACGGTGAATGTCAACGAGGCCTTCGCCGCCGCGTGGGGAAGCGTCGACGCGCCGATGGGCGGCATGGGCGACTCGGGCCTCGGCCGCCGCCACGGCGCCGAAGGCATCCTCAAGTACACGGAGCCGCAGACCGTCGCCCACCAGCGCCTCCAGGGCTTCTACCCGCCGGCCCGCATCTCCCCCGACGCCTGGGCCGGCCTCCTGAGCGGCGCGCTGAAGGTCATGAAGGCGGTCGGGATGCGCTGACGGCGACCGCCGTACGGCCGTGATCCGTACCCGGTCGCACCACGAAGAGAGGGCGACCCGTCCGCACGACGGGCTCGCCCTCTTCGTGCTGCGTGCCGACAGCGGCGCCACGGGGGCGGGTTCACCGGCCCGCGGTGCCGCATTCGCCGGAGAGGCAGGCACGGTAGGAGCGCGGGCCTTCCGCTGGTTGCGCCGCTCGGAGCGATGGAGCAGGGGGGCGAACGGGTCGCCGGGCATGCCGGTTCCCTCTTCCCTTTCCATCACTTACGATGTATACACCGCCCACATTAGAGGTGTGATGTAGGCAGCGTATACATAGGGGAGTGTGGCCTGTGTCGCAAGTCCGTACGTACCATCACGGCGATCTGCGCGCCGCCTGTCTGCGGGCCGCGCGGGAGCTGCTGGAGGAGGACGGCAGTGCCGCGCTGTCCATGCGTGCCGTCGCCCGCCGGGCCGGTGTGTCGGCGACGGCCCCGTACCGGCACTACGAGGACCGCGACGCACTCGTCTCCGCGGTGGCCGCCGAGGGTTACCGCGAGCTCGCCGGGCAGCTGGCGGCGGCCCACCCCGCACCGTCGACCCCCGACGACCTGGCCGCGGTCGCCGCCGCCTACGTGCGGTTCGCGCTCGACCACCCGGCGATGTTCCGGGCCATGTTCGCCGAGCCCTGTGACCCGGCCAGTGAGGAGCGGGTCGCCGCGACGGCCGTGATCACCGAGTACGTGCAGGGCATCGTCCGCGCCGCGTTCCCGGGCGCGGGTGACGTGAGCGCGCTGTCGACCACCGTCTGGGCCCTCGTCCACGGCCTGGCGTTCCTGCACCTCGACGGCAAGCTGGACAGCTCCACCCCCGAGGTCGTCGACGCCCAGGTACACACCTCCGTGCACGCTCTGTTCAGCGTGTCGCCCGCGCTGTCCTAGGCGGCGCGGGACGTGCGGGCGGCCGTCCGGTTCAGCGGTAGGTGAGCATGTGCCGCCGGTCGCCGGCGAAGTGGGCGTGCTCGTTGAACGTCAGAAGCGAGGTCCCCGACGCCCCCGCGACGAACGTGGTGACGGCGGCGTTGACGGCCACCCGGTTGAGCGCGACGACCCCTTCGCAGGGCAGCGACAGCTGCGTGCCGCACAGCGCGGCGAGCACACCGCCCGAGGTGACGACGACGGCGTCACGCCCTCGGTCCAGTACGCCGGGCAGCTCGGCCAGCGCGGCGGCCGCGCCGCCCGCGAAGGCGCTCCACGTCTGAGCGTCGGCCGTACCCGAATCGTTCATCCAGGCCGTCAGCGCATGGTCGATGAGGTCCTGCACCGATGCGGAAACCCGGGGCGGCGCGTAGCGGTCGATCAGCGCGAGATGGTCGTACTCGTTCCAGCGCGCGTCCTCCTGCTGCGGCCGTCCGAATCCGGCCGCGTCCGCGAGCAGGCGGGCCGTGTCCCGCTGACGGGTGAGCGTGCCCGAGACGACATGCGGATCGCGCAGGCCCCGGCGGGCGAGCTCGTGGCCGACGGCTGTGGCCTGGGCGTGCCCGAGCTCGGAGAGGACGTCGTAGTCCTGCGCGTCGGCGGATGCCTGGCCGTGGCGGACGAGACAGATGAGGGGCATGGTGGCGGTCCTGTCCTTGCTCTCAGCTTCCGGCGCTGCGGCGGATGACCGAACGGCAGCGGTGGTCGAGGTAGTTGACGGCCAGCCAGAGGTGGCGGAAGGCCGGGTTGCGGGTCTGCCCGTGGTGGTAGCGGTAGTAGATCTGCTGGGCGATCACGGCGAGCCGGAACAGGCCGAAGGTCTCGTAGAAGGGCCAGTCGTGGGCGGGCAGCCCCGTCCGGTCGCAGTACCGTTCGACGATCTCGGCGCGGGTGAGCATGCCGGGGAGATGGCTGGGCTGACGGCGTGTGGAGCGGGCCATGCGGTCGTCGTCGGCCTGCACCCAGTACGCCAGCGCACTGCCGAGGTCCATCAGCGGATCGCCGACGGTGGCCATCTCCCAGTCCAGGACGCCGGTGACGGTCAGGTCCGTCTCGTCGAGGACCAGGTTGTCCAGGCGCCAGTCGTTGTGGATGACACCGATGGCGATGTCGTCGGGCTGACGGTCGGCGAGCCAGGACGTGACGCGGCGGAAGCTGGGTGTGTTCCAGGTCCGCGCCTGGGCGTAGCGGCGGGTCCAGCCCTCGACCTGGCGCCGGACGTAGCCGGCTCCCTTGCCGAGATCGGCGAGTCCCGCGGCGGCGGGGTCGACGCCGTGCAGATCGGTGAGGGTGTCGACGAAGGCCTCCGACAGAGCACGGGCCCGCGCCGGTGGCAGGGTCATGCCCGCCGGGAGCCGGCCCCGGAGAATGAGTCCCGGGACCTTGTCCATCACATAGAAGTCACCGCCGATGACCGACGGGTCCTGGCACAGGGCCCGCACGGTCGGAACGTAGGGAAAGGCGGGCTTCAGCGCCTGCTGCACGCGGTACTCGCGGGCCATGTCATGGGCGGAGGACGCCTTCTTGCCGGCCGGCGGGCGGCGCAGGATCAGTTCCCTGCCGAGGGACTCGTAGCGCAGCAGATAGGTGAGGTTCGAGGCACCCCCGGTGAACTGGACGATCTCAGGGGCGGGACCGTCCAGTCCGTCCAACTGCCTCGTCAGCCAGGCGTGCACCCGCTCGACGTCGAAGGCGTCCTCGGCGCGCACCGCGCCCTGGTTCGTGTCGCTCATCGGGTCACCTCCGTCACCGGTCGCAGAACCCGCTGCCGGTCGTTGTGCACGCGCACGTCCAGGCGGACGAACGAGACCTCGTCGCCGGGCAGTCGGGCTGTTTCGCTGCGGTCCGCGACCAGGACCCGGTCTCCCGTGGCCGCGTACCGGTCGGCAGGAGCCGGGCCCGGCCCGGTGGCCCCGCCGGCGATCGGGACACGCCGGCTCATCCCGCCGTCTCCCGGGTGCGGTGGCGGCCGAGTTCGGCCCGGGCCACGACGCCGAGGTGCACCTCGTCGGGGCCGTCGGCCAGGCGCAGCGCACGGGCGGCGGCCATGGCTCCGGCGAGCGGGAAGTCGTCGGACAGACCCGCGCCGCCGTGCAGCTGGATCGCCATGTCGATCACCTCACAGGCCATCGCCGGGACGGCCGCCTTGACCTGGGACAGCTCACTGATGGCGCCGGCGGCACCGGCGGTGTCCAGCAGCCAGGCGGCGTGCAGCACCTGAAGGCGCGCCTGATCGATCGCGATCCTCGCCTTCGCGATGCGCTCGCGGTTGCCTCCCAGATCGGCGAGCGGCTTCCCGAAGGCCGTACGCGACACCGCACGTCGGCATGCCAGTTCCAGGGCGTGCTCGGCCAGACCGATCAGCCGCATGCAGTGGTGGATACGGCCGGGCCCGAGCCTGCCCTGGGCGATCTCGAAGCCACGGCCCGGCCCGGCGATCACCGCGTCCAGCGGGAGGCGGACCTCGCGGAACGACACCTCCCCGTGGCCGTAGGGCTCGTCGAGGTAGCCGTAGACCGGCAGCATCCGCTCGACCCGGACGCCCGGGGTGTCGAGCGGCACCAGCACCATGGAGTGGCGTGCGTGGCGAGGGGCCTCGGGGTCGGTCAGTCCCATGAAGACGACGAACCGGCAGTCCGGGTGCCCGATCCCGGTGCTCCACCATTTACGGCCGTCGAGGACGACCGCGTCGCCGTCGACGACGGCGGTGGCGGCCATGTTGGCCGCGTCCGAGGACGCCACCTCCGGCTCCGTCATACAGAACGACGAACGGATCTCACCGCGCAGCAGCGGCTCCATCCAGCGGCGGCGCTGATCGTCGCTGCCGTAGTGCAGCAGGACCTCCGCGTTGCCGGTGTCGGGCGCGTTGCAGTTGAAGATCTCGGGTGCGATGAGCGAGCGGCCCATGAGTTCGGCCAGCGGCGCGTACTCCGTGTTGGTGAGACCGGCGCCGTAGGTGGTGTCGGGGAGGAACAGGTTCCACAGGCCGGCCGCCCTCGCCTTGGCCTTCAGCTCGTCGATCACCGAGGGGATGGACGCCCAGGGGTCCTCCTGCGCCCGGAGGGCGGTCAGGTACTCCGCCTCACGCGGCTCGACCTCCGACGTCATGAAGGCGCTGACGCGCTCGATGTATTCGCGTGCCCTGGGCGAGTGTCCGAAGTCCATGTGCCGTCCCTTCCTGTCGAGCATCGCTCAGTAGTCGAGGCATGTGTACGGACCGGGCGCGCCGGCCCGGTCGATGTCAGCGGCGGCCGACGGCGAACTGCTCCACGACCCGCTCCAGACTGCTGACGAGCAGGTCGACCAGGTCGTCCTTGGCAATCACCTCGCCGGTGGCGCTGATGGCCATCTCCTCCGCCATGGCCAGCCAGCCGCGCACGGCGAGTCGGTGCAGCGGGGTGGGGTCCGGGACCCCGGCGGCTTCCAGCACGCGGTCCGTGAGGGTCCCCCGGTTGTTCTCGAAGACCTCCAGCACGCGTTCGTCACCGCCCGCCGCCGCCCGCACCACGGCCACGTAGTTGCCCTTGCGGCGCTGCACGAAGGACACGAACCCGTCGACGATCCCGCGCACCCGCTCCGTGGGCGTTCCCTCGTCCGGCGCCTTGGCATGCGTCAGCAGCCGTCGCCCGCCCGCCTCGACCACGGCGACGTAGTAGTCCCGCTTGGTCGGGAAGTAGTGAAAGAGCAGGCCACGGGAGATACCTGCCTCGGCGGCCACCTCGTCGATGGACATGTCATGGATGGGGCGGGTGGTGAGCAGGCGCAGCCCGATGTTGATCAGCTGCGTCCGGCGCTCCTCCGGCTTCAGCCGCACACGTGCCGACGCGGTCTTCACGGTCATGGTCGCCGACGATAGCTTGTTGAGCATTGCTCGACAAGATTGAGGCCGGTGGCGGTGGCGCACAGTGCCGCAGTACCTTCGGCAGCCGCCGCCCTGGAGCCGCGGCGACCGCGCAGGCAGCGGAAGCCCGCGCACGCCATAGGGTGAACCTCATGTCCACGAGGTTGAGTTCCACGAAAACCCATGCCGCGTTGCGCACGTCGGCCCGGGTCTGTGCCGAGTTGCTGTTGATACTCGTGATGCTCGCGGTGGCTCTCTGGCTGCTCGACCGGATGTGGTCGGTGGTGTGGCCGCTCGTCCTCGGTCTGCTGCTCACCACGCTGACCTGGCCTCCGACGCGTTTCCTGCGCTCTCGGGGGTGGAAACCGGCCCTGGCCGCGTCGCTGGTGACCGTCGTGTCCCTGCTCGTCGCCGCCGGGGTTGTGGCGCTGATCGCCATTCCGATGGCTTCGCAGTCCGGCGAGCTCACCGACGGTGTGGTCGAGGGTGTCCAGAAACTGCGGGAGTGGGCCGCCGGGCCGCCGCTGAACATCGAGGACGCCCAGATCGACCAGGCCTTCGACAGCGCGGTCGACCGTGCCCAGGACGGGCTCGGCAGCGCGGTCAGCGCGGTCGCGACGGGGGTGAGCACTGTCGTCAACGGCGTGGTCACCGCCCTGCTGGCACTCTTCCTGATGTTCTTCTTCCTCAAGGACGGGCCGCGGTTCCTGCCCTGGCTCGCCCGCCAGCTGCCCGGCCGGCTCGCCACCGACATCCCCACGGTGACCGCGCGAGTCTGGGACACCCTGGGCTCGTTCGTGCGGTGCCAGGCCGCGGTCGGGCTGATCGACGCCGTGCTCATCGGCCTCGGTCTGTGGGTCCTGGACGTGCCCCTGGTGCTGCCGCTGGCGGTGCTGACGTTCGTCACCGCGTTCGTGCCGATCGTGGGCGCGATGTTCGCCGGCTTCGTCGCGGTGCTCATCGCGCTGGTCTCCAACGGCCTGACCGACGCGCTGCTCGTGCTGGCCATCATCCTGGTGGTGCAGCAGCTCGAGGGGAACGTGTTCCAGCCCATGATCCAGAGCCGCGGGCTCGGCCTGCACGCCGCGGTGATCCTGCTGGCGGTGACCCTGGGCGGCAACCTGGCCGGCATCGTGGGCAGCCTGCTCGCCGTCCCCGTCGCGGCCCTGATCGCGGTGGTGTGGAACTACGTGCGCGAGCAGCTCACCGAGGCGCCGGCGGAACCGGGCGACGGCGATCCGGCCCTCGGCGCGTCCGTTCCGTCCTAGGCTCTGTCGGCTTCGGGTTCGAGGGGCGCCGACGGTGTCGACGGCCGGCGCCCAGGTGGGCGCCGGGTTCGGCGGCTGAGGCGTTTCAGCGGTCCTGCTGTTCCGGATGCGTCAGGTTGGTGCCGGTCGACGGGTCGAACACGTGCGCCTTGCCCATGTCGATCCGCAGTTCCAGGCTCTGGCCCTCGCGGGCACGGGTGGCGGGATCGAGGCGGGCCACCACCTGCTGGGCGGCACCCGCACCGGTGTCGCTGCGGCCCGAGTCGGTGGCGAGTTCGTCGAGCTCGGCGGTGCGTGCCGGACCGCCCTCCTCGGTGAAGTACACGTACACGTCCGAGCCCAGGGACTCCAGCACCTCGACCGTGACGGTGACGGCGGGTCCCTGCCCGTCGTGGGCCAGGGCCGCGTCCTCGAACGCCTCGGGGCGGAGTCCGACGATGACCTCGCGGGGCGCGTTCTGCCGTTCGAGCGCTTGACGGGTGGCGCCGTCGAGCGGCAGGTCGCCGAGGGCCGAGCGCAGCACGTCCCCCTCCATAGTGGCGTTGAGGAAGTTCATCGCCGGGGAGCCGATGAAGCCCGCGACGAACAGGTTGCGCGGCTGGTCGTACAGCTGGGCGGGCGTGCCGATCTGCTGGACCACGCCGAGCCGCATGACCACGACCCGGTCGCCGAGTGTCATGGCCTCGGTCTGGTCGTGCGTGACGTACACCGTCGTGGTGCCCAGGCGGCGTTGCAGCCGGGAGATCTGGGTGCGCATCTGGACGCGCAGCTTGGCGTCGAGGTTGGACAGCGGCTCGTCCATCAGGAAGACCTTGGGGTCGCGGACGATGGCCCGCCCCATGGCCACACGCTGGCGCTGCCCGCCGGACAGGGCGGCCGGCCTGCGGTCGAGGAAGTCGGTCAGGTCCAGGACGCGGGCGGCTTCCTCGACCTTGTTGTTGATCGTCGCCTTGTCCACCTTGGCCAGCCGCAGCGGGAAGCCCATGTTCTCGCGGACGGTCAGATGCGGGTAGAGGGCGTAGCTCTGGAACACCATGGCCACGTCACGGTCCTTGGGGGACAGATCGTTCACGACCCGGTCGCCGATGCGCAGGGTGCCCGAGGTGATGTCCTCCAGGCCCGCGATCATATTGAGGGTGGTGGACTTTCCGCATCCGGACGGGCCGACGAGGATGACGAACTCGCCGTCGGCGATGGAGAGGTCCACGCCCTCGACAGCGAGCGACCCGTCGGGAAAACGCTTGGTGACGCCCTCGAGGACGATCTCGGCCATGGGTGGTGCCTCCTTGCCTTCATGGCTTCCAGGTGCGGGCTGCGGGGACGGTGTGCCGGACGGGTGGCGGGTGCGCCGGCCGGGTGACGGTCACCCCTTGACCGCTCCGGAGGTCAGTCCGGCGACGATCCGCCGCTGGAAGAACAGAACGAAAACGATGATCGGGATGGTGATCACCATCGCCGCGGCGGCGATCGATCCCGTGGGCTGCTCGAACTGCGAACTGCCGGTGAAGAACGCGATGGCGGCCGGCACGGTGCGTGCCGCCTCCGTGGAGGTCAGCGAGATCGCGAACAGGAAGTCGTTCCAGCAGAAGATGAACACGAGGATGGCCGTGGTGAACACGCCGGGCGCCGCCAGCGGCACGATGACCAGTCGGAACGCCTGCGCAGGAGTGGCCCCGTCGACCTTCGCGGCCTTCTCCAGGTCCCAGGGGATCTCCCGGAAGAACGCCGACAGGGTGTAGATGGCCAGCGGCAGCGAGAACGTCATGTACGGGATGATCAGGCCGATCCAGGTGTCGAAGATGCCCAGGATCCGCTCGATGTTGAACAGCGGGGACACCAGCGAGATCGGCGGGAACATCGCGATCAACAGGGACATGCCGATGAGGAGCCGTTTGCCGGGGAACCTCAGTCTGGCCACCGCGTACGCCGCCATGGTCCCCAGCACGACGGCGATGACCGTGGCGATCAGGGCGATGCCGATCGAGTTGATCAGCGCGCGGGTGAACTCGCTGGTGCGGAAGATGCCCTGGTAGTTCTCCCAGGTCCAGTCCGTCGGGATGTAATTGCCGTCGGTGAGGGTGCTGGGATCCTTGAACGACAGCGCGGCGATCCACCACACCGGGAACAGGGCGTACAGCACCACCACGATGTTCACCACGGTCCATCGGGCGGCGTGGGTCTTGCCGACTGTGGCCATCAGCGTTTCACCTCCGCGCCGGGAGCGGCCGCGCCGAACAGTCTGACGAAGGTGAAGGCGATGATCGCGACGCAGATGAAGATCAGCACCGAGACGGTCGAGCCGATACCCAGGTTCAGCGCGGTGAACAGGTTGTCGTAGCCGAGGATCGACACGGAGCCGGTGTCGTGCGCCCCCGCGGTGAGGATGTAGATGTTGTCGAAGATCCGGAACGCGTCGAGCGTGCGGAACAGGAGGGCCACCAGGATGGCCGGCTTCATCAGGGGCAGCATGACCTTGGTGAACCGCTGCCAGGGGGTGGCCCCGTCGACCATGGCGGCCCGCAGGGTCTCCTCGGGGACCAGTGCGAGACCGGCGAGCAGCAGCAGCGCCATGAAGGGCGTCGTCTTCCACACCTCGGCGAGGATGATCAGCCACAGCGCCGACCAGTGCTCGGTCAGCGGGGCGCTGCCTTCGGGCAACAGGGCTGCCAGGTAGCCGAGTTGAGGGGTCCAGGCGTACTGCCAGGAGAACGCGGCGACCACGGTGACGATGCCGTACGGAATCAGCACGGAGGTGCGGACGAGACCGCGCGCGAAGATCGTCCGGTGCATCACCAGGGCGAGTGCCATACCGAGGACGAGTTCGACGGTCACGGAGACCGCGGTGATGAACACGGTCACCCAGAACGCGTCCCACCAGTACGGGGACGACAGCACGGCCCCGTAGTTGCTCAGCCCGATGAACTTCGCCTGCCCCGGAAACCGCAGGTCGTAGCGCTGCAGTGACAGATAGACGGCGTAGCAGATGGGGTAGGCGGTCACGGCGACCATGACGACGACGGCGGGCGCGCACAGCATCCAGCCGAGCCGCCGCTCCTGGCGGGCTCCGGCCGACAGGGCCGCCGCCCGTTCACGGTCCGTCTGTTCCTCGGCGGGCGGCCGGCTCGCGCCGGACCGAGTCTGCTCACTCATCCGGCACCACTCCGGTGAGGGCGCCGCGGCCGGAGAAGCCGGCCGGCGAAGGGACAGGGCGGGGGCGGTTCACGGGATCACACCCTTGGATTGCAGGGCATCGCTGATCTGGTCGCTCATGGTGTCGACCGCGCTCTCCGGATCGATCCCGGACGGCGGCGAGAGGGTGTGGGAGACCACGATCGACACGTTCTGGTACGCCGGTGTCTGCGGGCGCACACTCGCCGACTCCAGAGCGGCGAGCACCTCACCGGCGAAGGGGTACTCCTTCACGAGCGCGTCGTCGTCGTACAACGCCCGCAGTGTCGGCGGGAGTCCGCCCTCCAGGGCGGCCGTGAGCTGGTTCTCCCGGTTGCGCAGACACAGGGCCGCCTCGAAGGCGAGATCGGGGTTGCGCGAATAGGCGCTCACCGCGAGGTCGATGCCTCCGATCGTCGGCCGCGAAGGCCGGTCGGCGTCGACCCGAGGGTAGGGGGCCCAGCGGAAGCTCTTGAAGAGCTCCGGGTTGTTCGCCTTCATCGACGGATAGACGAACGGGTAGTTGAGCTCGAAGGCCGCCGAACCCGACTCCATGGCCAGGCGGTTCTGGTCCTCCATCTGGTTCGACAGCGACGGGTCACCGGCCGGGGAGCGGGCGAGGTCGCGCATGACGGAGGCGGCGCGCACGGCGGGCGGGCCGAGCGAGGGCTCGGTCGCGCTCGCGTTAAGGATGCTGCCGCCCGCGCTGCTGACGAGGGTGTTGAACCAGACCGTCAGCCCTTCGTACTGGGCGCCCTGGACCTCCACGTAGTGGGGCTTGCCCTCCTTGGCGAGGCGGGCGGCCATTTCCAGCATCTCGGCCCAGGTCTTGGGCGGCTCGGGCACCAAGTCCTCGCGATACCAGAGGAGTTGGGTGTTGGTGTTGTACGGGACGGCGTACAGCCTGTCCTTCCAGGTCGAGGTCTGCAGCGGAACGCGCAGGGTGCCCTCGGTGGCCTGCTGCTTCATCCGGCCCGTCCACTCACGGATCCAGCGGGCCTCGGCGAACTCCGGCGCCCAGGTGACGTCCAGGCCCAGGATGTCCAGCGAGTCGTCCTTGGCGGCCAGCCTGCGGACGAGTTGCTGCCGCTGGCCGTCGGCGGCGCGTGGGAGCTTGTGGTAGACGATCTCGTAGCGGCCTCCGGACGCCTTGCTGCACCGGTCCGCAGCCTTCTGCAACGCGCCCGAGTCGTCGGGGAAGTTGTACCAGTCGATGCTGCGCGGGCCGGACCCCTCGTCGCCACCGCACGAGGAGAGAAAGGACGCCAGCAACGGCAGTACGGCAAGAGCTCGCAGCCGCCGCATCCGCACGTCACGCACCTTCTTCCCGCTCACCCGCCGGCAGCCGCCCCCTGCTCGCGCCCCGGGTTTCCGGGACGGCGTACGGGACTGGGCACGGCGGTGTTCCAGTTCGCACCCACCCTAAGCACTGCAGAACGGAAGGTAAGAGCGCATGGCCGGTGTTTCACACGTACCGCCCAATACGTCACACCGGAAACGCGGTGACACGGTCGCCCCGGAGACACCCGGCCCCGCCCGTCTCGGGTGACATCCAGGTCCGTGGGACGGACGGCGTCGTCGGGAAGGCCGCGCCGTACGCAGTGCGACCGGCCGTTGCCGACCGTACAACTTTTCATGAAATATGTTTCACCCATTCCCGCCAGGGCATCCGGACCACGTGCTTCGGACCGGAGGCATGACCGCGGGACTCCGCGCGTCGGCCCCCGGCACCTTTGCGAGCCGACGCCCGTTGCCTCCCACGGTGGCCCCCGTACGGCACCACCCGACCAGGGAGGCGCACTCCCGTGCGCACCACCGTCACCACGAAGCGCCACCCCCATGACGACGCCCCCGACACCGCCGCGGCCTTCGACCGGCTGCACCAACTGCCCGACGGGCCCGAACGCCAGGAACTGCGAAACGAGCTGGTCAGCGCCTGGCTGCCGATGGCAGAACGCATCGCCATCCGCTTCCGCAACCGCGGCGAGAACCTGGAGGACCTCCACCAGGTCGCCGCGCTCGGCCTCCTCAAGGCCGTCGACCACTACGACCCCGACCGCGGCCGCGCCTTCGAGGTCTACGCGATCCCGACCATCACCGGCGAGCTCAAGCGACACTTCCGCGACCACCTGTGGACCCTCCACGTCCCCCGCCGCGCCCAGGAACTGCGCAACAAGGTCCGCCGGGCCGTCAAGGAACTCACCGCCACCACACCGGGCGGTGTGCCGACCGTGGAAGAGATCGTCCGGCACACCGGCCTCACCGACGACGAGGTCCGCACCGGCCTGGAAGCCCTGGACTGCTTCTCGGCCCTGTCACTGGACGCCGAACTGCCCGGCACCGACGGCTACACCCTCGGCGACGCGGTCGGCGGACCCGACCCGGGCTACGACCAGATCGTGGACCGGGTGGCGGTGAAGCCCTACCTGGACGCCCTCCCGGACCGCGAACGCACCCTGCTCTACCTGCGGTTCTTCCAGGGCATGACACAGAGCTCCATCGCCGAGCGGCTGGGTGTCTCCCAGATGCACGTGTCGCGGCTGCTCAGCAGCTGCTTCGCCCGTCTGCGCGAGGAACTCCTCGCCGACGTCGGCTGAAAGGCGGCCGCACCGTTCGGGGCCGCCATCAAGTGGTAGATGCTTCACACGCGAGCGATGTGTTCGTCCAGGACGGCCCGCAGCCGGTCGATGCCGTCGGCATCGTGCGCACCCCGCTTCGGCAGGACGTCGAGGCACATGATGTTGGGGTCACGGCTGAGCAGAACGAAATGGCCCGTCGTTTCCCGGTAGCCCCGGAAGACCGGCCACTCCTGGACCAACGTGCTGTGGTCGGTACGGCAGGTGATCCCTGCCGAGGAGATCGTGGCGCGGTACTCGCCCTGCCATCCGACCGTCCGCTGGACATGGGCGGCCTGGAGACGGGGGTATCCCCACACGATCAGGACGACCAAGAGGAACAGAACCGTCGACACGGCGTCGACGCTTCCGCGGCCGACGGAGGAGAGCAACCACTGCCCCACCCATAGGGTGAGGAACGCGACTCGCAGGATCAGTCCGGTCCGCTTGATCCGCTCGCGGACCTTCAGACCGACCAGGGTGTCGCCAGGTTGCGGCCGGTAGACCAACTGGACCGCGGCCCGCTCGTCCACGACATCGCCCGAGGTTTCCGCACTTCCGTGGGCTCCTTCAGCGCTGCGGCCCGCGTTCATGCTTCCTCCCCGAGTACGAGAACCAGCGGATCGTATCGCAGTGCGGTGACAGGGCTGCCGCCGCCTTCAGAGGCAGGGAGGAACGGCCGCTGCCTCGGCAGGAAGCGGACGCGGCGCGGTGGCCTTCACATCGTGTTCGCGGCGAACAAGCGCTGCATGGCGGTGCCCGCGTCGGCCAGCGTCAGCGGGACGCCCAGACCGGCACACATGCGGTGGGCGCGCAGAACTGTACTGAGTGTGGCGGGAGTCGGATCCCCGGCGGGAACCTGGACGACGACCTGGCGCGGCCGGTGGGCGTGCACGAGGGCCTCGATCTCCAGGGCGGCCGCCGCGCGGGTGGCGATGTCGAGGCTGTGGCGCAGGGTCACGTGCAGGGTGTCGCCATCGACTCTGTGGCTGGTCAGCATGCGGGCCTCCGCTCGGCCTTGTCCTCACGCCAGGTTCCGGCCCGGGCGGGGGCGGCCCGGGCTGTCCGACCCCTCAGGATGGCAGTCGCGACGTGGTATTGCCGTGTATGACAGGGCCCTTGGCCGGCGTTCGGTGATTGCGGATTCGAAGCCCCGAGTCGTCTCACGGCCGTCACCGTGCCTGTCCTGTCCCCGCTTGTCTCGGTCGGCGAGTGCGGTGACCCGAGTCCGGCGGGTGCAAGTGCGTTGCGTGACAGGTGACTTGCCCTGGGACCCCGCGCGTCGGGCCGGCGCGGCCTGGGGAAGAATAGCCGGATGGCATCCACTTCTTCCGCTTCGCGACTGATCGGCACTGCCGCCGGGGCGCGGCTCCGCCCGTTGGGCCTGCGTCGTCAAGGCCGGTCCCGGACATGGCTGGACGATCAGGGCTGGTGGCTCGGCGTGGTCGACTTCTCGCCCCCGAAATCCGGACAGGGAAGCGGTCTCCAGGTCGGCGTGACGTGGCTGTGGCAGGACATGGGACACTTCGCCTTCAATGTCCAGTCGCTGCCGGTAGCCAGTAAGGACTTCCGCAACGAGGCGCAGTTCGCGTCGGTGGCGGACGATCTCGCGGAACGAGCGGTTGTCAAGACGCAGATGTTCCGGCGCCGGTTCCCGGACCTGGCGGCGACGGCCCGGGACCTCACATCTCAGCGAGTCGACCGAGGTTGGACCTGGGAGGCCTGGGACGCGGGGGTCGCCGCGGCACTCGTCGGTGACGTCTCCGTCGCCCGGGATCGCCTCACCACGGTCCTCGACGAGGAACCGGTCGCGCAGTGGATGAGCGACGCGCAGCAGAGCACGCGGGAGTTGCTGGACCTGGTCGACGACCGGGACGCCGTCCGGTCCTGGGCGGTCGACCGGATCACGTCGTGCAGGGCGCGGCTGGGTATCGCCCCGGCGGTCGGGCTCGACGCGGCCCTCGACGTCAAGATGTCCGTGGACCCGGCGGTCTGACGCCGGCTGTCCCGGGTCTGCGGGCGGCCGGCGGTCTGACCCGGGCCGCCCCAGACCTGCGCGCGGAAGGCGATCTGAAGGGCCCTCCCGAGGCCTGCGGGCGGCGGGCACGGGTCGAGGAGTGTGCTCACGGGCCGGGTGAGCACACCGCTCGACGAGGCCACGACGGCCCCGTGGACTCACCGAGTGGCGTTGACTCCCCCGTCGACAGGGATCACGGCCCCGGTGATGTAGCTGCTGGCGGGGCTCATCAGGAAGACGGCGATGCCCGCCATGTCCGCGGGGCGTCCGATGCGCCGCAGGGGGATCTGTCCGGCGACGGTGTCCGCGCCCAGGCCGAGTATCCCGGCCGTCATCCTCGACTCGAACAGGCCGGGGGCGATGGCGTTGACGAGCACGTCGGGAGCGAGGGTTCCCGCCAGCTGCTGGGTGAGCATGTGTACGGCGGCCTTGCTGGCGCTGTAGGAGAAGTTGTCGAAGCCGGGAGCGGGAGCGCGCAGGCCGTCGATGCTGCCGGTGTTGACGACCCTGGCCGGATCATCGGGCGTCGAGGCCGACTTCAGCAGCGGCAGCAGGGCCTGGGTGAGGGCGAAGACCCCCTTGACGTTCACGGACAGCACCCTGTCCCACGCCGACTCGGGGAACTCCTCGAGAGGAGCGCCCCAGTTGGCGCCGGCGTTGTTGAACAGGGCGTGCACACCGCTCTCGCGTTCACGGACGTACGAGGCCAGAGTCCGCACGCCCTCGGCCGTCGCGAGGTCGGCCGGAACCGCGTGGATGTCACCGAGAGAGCTCAGGTCCTCGACGGCTGACTCCAGGTCGGCTTCCTTGCGGCTGGAGATGAACACCTTGGCGCCGGCTTCGAGAAGCCCTTGGGTGATCATCTTGCCGATGCCTCGGCCACCGCCGGTGACGACGGCGACCTTGCCTGCCAGCAGGGGTGTGGGGGTGCTCATGGGATGCTCCGGAGAGATAGAGGTGGGACGTGGCCGGACAGCGAAGCGAACAGCTGTCCGGCTGAAGTGGCGCTGGGCGCAGGGTGTTTCGCGCAAGCGGGGCGGCGGGCACCTACTCGGCGGCGCCGCGTACAGCCCGGCCACGCCTCGTACAGCCCGGCCGCGCCGGGTACACAGCAGGGCGGCGCCCTCGCTCAGCGGATGCGGCGCCCGGAGAGTGCGCGGCTGATGGCCAGGCGCTGGATCTCGCTGGTGCCCTCGTAGATGGTGAAGATCTTGGCGTCGCGGGCCCAGCGCTCGACCGGGTAGTCACGGGTGTAGCCGTTGCCGCCGAGGATCTGGAGGGCGCGCTCGGTGGAGCGGACGGCGACCTCGCTCGCCTTGAGCTTGGCCATGCTGCCCTCCGCGCGGGTGAACGGCTTGCCACGGGCGAGCATGTGGCTGGCGCTCCAGACGAGGAGGCGGGCCGCGTCGATCTCCATCGCGAGGTCGGCCAGGGTGAACGCGACGGCCTGGTTGTCGATGATGGGCCGGCCGAACTGCTCGCGGACGCCCGCGTACTCCAGGGCGTACTCGAAGGCGGCGCGGGCCACCCCGACGGCCATCGCGCCGATGCCCGGCCGGGTCAGCTCGAAGGTGGACATGGCCGCGGGCACCCGGACACGCAGGCCCTGCCGGGCGGTGGCCAGGCGCTCGTCCAGGGCCTCCTTGCCGCCGAGGACCAGGTCCGCGGGAATGCGTACCTCGTCGAGGACGACCTCGGCGGTGTGGGAGGCGCGCAGCCCGTGCTTGGAGAACTTCTGGCCCTGGCTGAGCCCTCGGGTGCCGGGCGGGATGAGGAACAGGGCGTGGCCCCGGGCGCCGAGTTCGGGGTCGGCGACCGCGTTGACCACGTGGACGCGGGCGATACCGCCGTTGGTGGCCCAGGTCTTGGTGCCCTTGAGGACCCACTCGCCCGCGGCTTCGTCGTAGCGCGCCTGGGTGCGGATGGCCGCGGCGTCGCTGCCCGCGTCGGGCTCACTGGCACACAGTGCGCCCACCGCGAGGTCTCCTGGGGTGCCGAAGAACTCGGGCAGCCAGGTGGCGATCTGCTCCTTGGTCGCGGCGCCGAAGAGGGCCGCGACCGGCAGGAAGGTGCCCAGCACCGCCTGCCCCATGCCGCCGTCGCCCCAGAAGATCTCCTCGGCGACCACCGGTTGGAGAAGCCCGGTCGGGTCGGCCGCCATCTGCAGCGCGAAGTCAGGGGTGTACAGCCCGACCTTCGCGGCTTCCTCGATCACGTCCCAGGGCATCTCCTCGCGCTCGTCGTACTCCGCGGCCACGGGGCGCACGTACTTCTCGGCGAAACCGTGGGCCCACTGGCGTGCCTCGGCGATCTCGGGCGGCAGCCCGAACAGGGCTGGGGTCGTCTCTACGGTGGTCACAGCGGGTCTCCCGGGAAGGTGTGGTGGGGGCGGGCGGATCAGCGGCCGGTGAAGACGGCGGGGCGGCGTTCGACGAACGACGTCACTCCCTCGGTGCCGTCGGCGGTGGCGATGAGCCGGGCGATGTCGGGACGCAGGTGGGCGATGGCCGCGGCGTCGCCCTCCTCCCGCGCCCGGTGTGCGGAGGCGAGCGCGGTGCGTACACCGAGGGGCGCGGACCGCTCACTGATGGCGCGCGCGATCTCCTTGGCCCGGTGGAGCGCTGACGCGCCGTCGGGAAGCACCTCCTGGACCAGGCCGATGCGGTGCGCCTCCGCGGCGTCGAACTCCTCGCCGGTCAGGATCCAGCGCATGGCGTCGCCCCAGCCGCTTTCGCGGGGGAAACGGAAGGTGGCTCCTCCGAAGGGGTAGATGCCACGGCGGATCTCGAACTGGCTGAAGCGTGCGTCCTGGGCGGCCACACGGATGTCCGCGGCCAGCAGGAGTTCGATGCCCAGGGTCATCACCCAGCCCTGCGCGGCGGCGACTACGGGCTTGGACCAGGTGCCGTCCAGCCGCCACGGGTCACGTCCTCCCTCGGGTGCGGCGAAGTCACCCGAAGCGAGCTCGGCGCCGACATCGAGCATGTCCAGCCCGCCGGTGAAGTGGTCGCCGTGGGCGAACAGCACCCCGCACCACAGCTCGTCGTCCGACTCCAGCAGGCCGTAGGCGGACGCCAGCTCACTGATCATCTGCCGGGTGAACGCGTTGCGCTTGGCCGGACGGTTCAGGCCCATCAGCAGCACATGCCCGTCCCGTTCGACGGTGACGGCGGGCGCGTCCGCGGACGTGGACGCAGACGGAGATGCAGACGGAGATGCAGACGGAGAGTTCATCTCGCCTCCTTAGTTTCATGATGAGACTCAGGGGACATTAGTGGGGGCATCCAAGCGAGGACAAGTGAGTCTCATGATGAAACTAACGTGGTGTACGTCATGTGGGGCACGGCAGTCGACGCGATGACCGCCCCTCGCCCGATCGCCCGCAGGCCGCCCTGAGCCACGACGATGACCGGTATGTGCGGCGACGAAGCGCCGAGGTCAGGTCACTCGGACAGTCCTCAGGGACGCAACGGCAGGCCTGGCCCGGGGCCTACGGGTCACGCACCACGACCCGTCCCCCACCCCTCAGGAAGCCGCCGAATCGTCGGCGAACCGCGCCCGCACAACCGGGTTGTCGAGGAGACGCTCCGGGTAACCGGGGCCGGTACGCACGGCCACGTCCTCGTGACGAAGCGGCTCACCGCAGGAGGAACACACGACCCGCGCCTGGGTGTCATGGCCGCACGTGGTGTGCCGCACCTTCACCGGAACGCCCTCGTCGCCGGCCAGCCATCGGTCACCCCACGCGTTGATCGCGCTCAGCACACCGAAGAAGTCGCGGCCCTTGCCCGTCAGCAGGTACTCATGACGGACGGGTTCGGTCTGGTAGACGGACCGCTCGAGCATGCCCATCGCTTCCAGACGCCGAAGGCGGTCGGTGAGCGTGTTCCGGGCGATGCCGAGTGAGTCGATGAAGCCGTCGAAGCGGGACTCGCCGTAGAAGACCTCGCGCAGCACGAGCAGTGTCCAGCCGTCACCGAGGATGTCCACGGTACGGGCGATGGAGCAGGGCCAGCCGTCGAACGAGGTCCGTCTCATACCGTCGACCATATCAGTCTCATCTTGCGACGCACTTCGCTGACCAGCACCGCAGCCCGGATGACCGGCATCGCAGGCCAGGGTGACACCCCGCCCCTCGGCGCCGACAGCATCCTTCGAACCCTTACCGGGCAACTCGTACCAAGTCAATGAGAGATTAAGGCGATATCAGGGTCCGAAATCCCTCGGAGGCCGGTGACGCGACAGCCACCGCACCGACAGCGCACTGAACTGGGTCGAAGGCAACACCATCGTGGATTACCAAGAGCCGCGCTTCACACGTAATCGATTCCGCTCTCAGGGGAATTCCGGGACCGATCCACGGCTGAACCGAGCCGGAACCAGCCATCGAGCAACGCCTCGGGCAAGGCCGAACGTCGGCGACGCATCCGCGGGCGGGCGCCCGGTCCTCTCTCGCGTCAGCCACCTCCACCCTGGCCAGAGCCTGGTCGGCGCGGTCCGCCACTCTCACGCAGCGAACGACTCCCCCTCCACGGCACCCCGGTCGAACTGCGATCCCGCACGGCCGACCCCACCCGTTCCCGCCATGGGGCCAGGGGAGCAAGGTGGCGTCAACAAGGGTCTGCGATGGCTGACTTGATGCCATAGTGTCCCGGCATCCCAGCACGGTCCCTCGTGATCCTCCTGGCGATGTCTCATAGCCAGGCGCCCTCAGCCATCGCGGGAGTGCACATGCCCCAGCACCATGAGACACACCCTTGGACGCACGCGATGTCCACCACCTCCGACGCCGATCTGGTGGCCGGACTCTCGTTACGCGGCTCGGCCGCCTTCGAGGCCTTGCAGGTGCTCCGCGCCCGTCATCTGCCGACGCTCCTCGAGTACGCCCGGCTGTGCGTACCGGAGGAGCGCTTCGCGGCTCAGCTCTGTCACCAGACACTGTCGACCGCCGTCCGGGTCGCCGCGGCGGGCCGCGTCCGGCCGAGAGCGGTGCGGCACAGCCTCCTGCTCCTGATGCGACGGCACGCGGTCGAGTGGGCCGACGACGACCGCCGGCAGCGCCTGGAACCGGAGTTCGTCCACTGGCTCCTCGAAGCCGGTGAACATGAGATACGGCACGAATTCGTACCCAACCAGCTCACGCACGCCTTCTGGCGGCTGCCCCAGCACGAGCAGGAGATCCTCTGGTACACCGAGATCGAACCAGGCGGGAGGGAGCTCGCGGCGATCTGCGCCGGTGTCGAGGCCGCCGAGTTGGCGTACCACCGCGATCACGCGCTCACCACTCTGCTCCGCGACTATCTGGACACCTACCGCACCAGTTGCGACGGGCCGGAGTGCAGGGGTTACCTGCGCATCCTGGACGCGCGGGCACGCAGCTCGCCACCTGCGGCCCTGAGCTCGGAATTCGACGCCCATCTCGCCGCCTGTGTGCGGTGTGAGCATGCTCTGTTCGAACTGCGCACGCTGTACACGGCTCCCCGGGTCGCCCTGGTACCGGCCCTGGTCGGCTACTCCTGTCTGGCGTACGCCGAGCGAGCCACACCGGTGCCCCGGCCGGCAGTCGTACGGGAAGCCGCTCACCGTCACTCCGCGCCGTCTCGGCCGGCCACGACGCTGCACATGGCTCTCGCCGTCCTCGTCGCGGCGGTCGTGGTGGGCCTGGTTCTCGGTATGCGCGCCTCCGTGTGAGCCTTGCGGCGCGGGCGCACCGGCCGGGCCGCCCGCGCAAGCCCTTGTGCCCCTCCGGGGCTGAGCACGCCGTCGGCAAAAGACCGCTGCTCAGGACGGTGAACCGCGCTTCGCGCGAGGCCGGACGGCGGCTTCGCGGCGGACTCGTGCGCGTCGTCGACCTCCCTCGTGATCGGGCTCGGCTGGAACCGTAGCGTAATCGATTCCGCAAGGGGAGGTGAGCTCTCACACCTTGCTGCCGCGGCCGATGAATTCGCAGGTCAGAAGAGGTTCTCTCACGCTGAGTAATGTCACGCGGTGATCACGAAGGGGTTCTGACTTCGGCGAGTGTCGAGGAAGCTGTTGACTTCTGTGTGATTTTGCAGTCAGGTTTGCGCACCGCTTCGTCGGAGCGGGCCCCATTTCGCAAGGAGGAACCTCATGGCGATGCGTGATCACACTTCGCTGGCCAGACGCTGCGTCTACGGCGGAGTGGCCCTGGCCCTCACCGCGGTGACCGCGTGCGGTGCGGGTGGCGGCGACGCAGGAGACAGCGGCGCGGCCGGTGCGTCCTGCGAGCCCGCCTCGGGCAAGGTCGCGCTGGACTACTGGTCCTGGGTGCCGGGCATGCAGAACGCTGTCGACGTGTGGAACAAGCAGAACCCGGACATCCAGGTCAAGCTCAAGACGACGCCCTCGGGCAACGCGGGCACCTACCAGAACCTCTCCAACGCCCTCAAGGCCGGAAAGGCCCCGGACCTCGGCCAGATCGAGTACGACTCCCTGGCCAGCTTCCGGCTCAAGGAGGGACTGAAGGACATATCGGCCTGCCCCGGGGTGGGCGCCGCGGGCGACAAGTTCGTCGACTGGACCTGGTCGCAGGTGCAGTTCGGGGCCGACGGCAAGGACGGCGTCTGGGCGGTTCCCCAGGACACCGGCCCCATGGCGCTGTTCTACCGCAAGGACGTGTACGACAAGCTCGGCCTGAAGGCGCCCACCACGTGGGAGGAGTACGCCGAGCAGGCCCGCACGCTGAAGAAGGCCGGCAGGTACATCACCCACTTCTCCCAGACGGACCCCAACTGGTTCACCGGACTGCTGTGGCAGAACAAGGCCACCATGTTCGAGCGCGAGGGCGACGCGTGGAAGGTCACCGTCGACCGCGCCGAGAGCCGCGAAGTCGCCGACTACTGGCAGAAGATGATCGACGACAAGCTCGTCGCCACCGACCTCCAGGGCTTCTCCCCCGCGCTGTACAAGGCCTGGAACTCGGGCGAGGTCGTCACCTGGATCAGCGCCGCGTGGGGCTACGGCACCATCCGCGACAACGCCAAGTCGACCAGCGGCAAGTGGGCGGTCGCCCCGATGCCGCAGTGGAAGGCCGGGGACAGCCAGGCGGGCAACTGGGGCGGGTCCACGACCGCGGTGCTGGGCGACACCGAACACCCGGCGGAGGCGTCGAAGTTCGCGCTCTGGCTCAACACGGACCCCACGGCGCTGGAGATTCTCAACCGCGAAGGCGGCCTCTACCCGGCCGCGGAGGCGGGCCTCCAACTGCCCGCGCTGAAGCAGCCCGTCGACTTCTACGGCAAGCAGAAGATCTTCGATGTCTTCGCCGAGGCCTCCGCGAATGTGGACACCGACTTCACCTGGGGCCCGACCATGACGGACACCTACCGCTACCTCAGCGACGGCACGGCGGGCGTCATCGCCGGCAAGAGCACCCTCGGTGACGTCCTGAAGGACACCGGCAGCCAGAGCGCCGACTCCCTGCGCAAGCAGGCACTCGACGTGACCGGCGGCTGACCGGTCCCCTCCCGCCACTCCCTGCCGCGACGCGGCAGGGAGTGCGAACGCAAAGGCTTCCCGTGACTCCCACCACCGTGCCGGCCGCGGCGCCCAGACGTCGGCGCCGTACCCTCGCCCCCTACGCCTTCCTCACGCCGTTCCTGATTCCGTTCTTCCTGTTCACCCTCGTGCCGGTCGGCTACGCGTTCTGGCAGAGCCTGCACAGGACCGAGCGGACCGGCGGCACCTTCGGCCGCACCGAGTCGGTCTTCGCCGGACCGAGCCAGTACGCCCAGGTTCTCAAGGAGCCCTACTTCACCGAGAGCGTGCTGCGCGTCCTCGCCTTCGCCCTCGTCCAGATCCCCGTCATGCTGGCCCTCGCCCTGGTGCTCGCCCTGCTGCTCGACTCGGCGGTCGCCCGTGCCAAGCGCTTCTTCCGCCTGGTCTACTTCGTCCCGTACGGCATCCCGGGCGTCGTCGCCGCGCTGATGTGGGCCTTCCTCTACGATCCCCGGCTGTCGCCCGTCGTGGACATGCTCAGGTCGCTGGGCGCCGAGGTCGACCTGCTCGGTCCCGACGCGATCCTGTGGTCCATCGGCAACGTCGTGACCTGGACGTACACCGGCTACAACATGCTCATCCTCTACGCCGCGCTCCAGGCCGTACCGACCGACATCGCCGAGGCGGCCAGGGTGGACGGGGCCGGCGGCTGGACCATCGCCACGCGCATCAAGATCCCCATCATCCGCCCCGCGCTGACCCTCACCGCGGTGTTCTCCATCATCGGCACCTTCCAGCTGTTCACCGAGCCGCAGGTCTTCCGCGCGATCTCCACGAGTGTGACCAGCACCTACACGCCCAACCTCGCCGCCTACTCGCTCGCCTCCGGCGACAGTTACAGCGAGGCGGCGGCACTGTCGGTCATCCTCGCCGTGGTGACGTTCACGCTGTCGTTCGCATTCCTGCGGTTCACTTCCAGGAGGCAGGGATGAGTCTGCTCACCCGCACCGAAGGTGCCCACGCCACGCTCAGCCGACCGCCCCGCCGGCGGAACTCGCCCGTGCCGGCCGTGGCCGCGACGGCGTTCCTGATCGTCGTCGCCGTCTACATGCTGCTGCCGGTCTACTGGCTGCTCGTCTCCTCGACCAAGAGCCAGAGCGACCTCGTCACCACACCCGGCTTCCTGCCGGCCGACTGGCACTTCGGCGACAATCTGTCCGCTCTGTTCAGCCACCAGGACGGCGTCTTCACCCGGTGGCTGCTCAACAGCCTCCTCTACGCGGGTGCGGGAGCGGCCGTCGCCACACTCCTGGCCGCCGCCGCCGGATACGCCCTGGCCAAGTACTCCTTCCGCGGGCGCGAGGCGGTGTTCTCCGTCGTCCTCGGCGGTGTCCTCGTCCCCGCCACCGCGCTGGCGCTGCCGCTGTTCCTTCTCTTCGCGGAGGCCGACGCCACCAACACCTTCTGGTCGGTGTTCCTGCCCAGCGTCGTCAGCCCGTTCGGCGTCTATCTCTCCCGCATCTTCGCCGCCGCGTCCGTGCCCGACGAGGTGATGGAGGCCGCCCGCATGGACGGGGCCGGTGAGTTCCTCATCTTCCGCAGCATCGCGCTGCGCCTGATGTCGCCCGCCCTGGTGACCGTGTTCCTGTTCCAGTTCGTCGTCATCTGGAACAACTTCCTGCTGCCGCTGGTGATGCTGCAGGACGACCGTCTCTACCCGGTCACCCTCGGCCTGTTCACCTGGCAGTCACAGACCAGCCGCCTTCCCGAACTACAGACCCTCACCATCGTGGGCGCACTGATATCCGTCGTGCCCATCGTGCTGACCTTCCTCCTTCTGCAGCGCTACTGGCGCGCCGGACTCGCCGCTGGAGCCGTGAAATCGTGAACCCCTCCCTCGCCGACGTGACCCGACGACTGGGCGGGATCGCCTACGGCGGCGACTACAACCCGGAGCAGTGGCCGCGGGAGGTCTGGCACGAGGACATGCGCCTCATGCGCGAAGCGGGCGTCAACCTGGTGACCGTCGGTGTGTTCTCCTGGTCCCGCATCCAGCCGCGGCCCGGCGCGTACGACTGGCGGCTGCTGGACGAGGTCCTCGGCCTGCTGCACGAGCACGGCATCGCCGTCGACCTCGCCACTCCCACCGCCGCCCCTCCCCCCTGGTTCACCCGGCAGCACCCCGACGCCCGGCCCGTCACCGCCTCGGGCAGCCGACTGGCGCACGGCAGCCGTCAGGTCTTCTGCCCCAGCAGTCCGGCCTACGCGCAGGCCGCCGACGACCTGGTCACCGCACTGGCGGCCCGCTACGCCAGCCACCCCGCGCTGGCCATGTGGCACGTCCACAACGAGTGGGGCAACCACAACGCCCTGTGTTACTGCGACACCAGTGCCGCCGCCTTCCGTACCTGGCTCCAGGAGCGCTACAAGACCCTGGAGGCGCTCAACGAGGCCTGGGGAACGGACTTCTGGAGCCAGCGCTACGGCGACTGGGAGGAGATCGACCCGCCGCGCGACACCACCGCGTTCCGCAACCCCGGCCAGGAGCTCGACTACCGCCGCTTCTCCTCCGACGCGCTGCTCGCCCGGCATGCCGAGGAGTCCGCCATCCTGCGCCGGCTCGCCCCTCAGGTGCCTCTCACCACCAATGTGATGGGCACGCTGGAGAAGAAGATCGACGGATACGCCTTCGCGGCCACCTGCGATGTCGTCTCCGTGGACCACTATCTCCCGGCGGCCGACCCGGACGCGCACATCGACCTGGCGCTCAACGCCGACCTCGCCCGCGGCATGGCCGCGGGCCGCCCCTGGCTCCTCATGGAACACTCGACGTCCGCCGTCAACTGGCAGGGCGTCAACGTCGCCAAACGGCCGGGCGAGACACGGCGCAACAGCCTGACCCACCTCGCCCGCGGCGCGGACGGCCTGATGTTCTTCCAGTGGCGGCAGTCCCGCGCCGGAGCGGAGAAGTGGCACTCCGCGATGCTCCCGCACGCGGGCACCGACGGCCGCGTCTGGAAGGAGGTCAAGGCACTGGGAACCGAACTGGCCGCCCTGCGCGAGGTGACCGGCACTCGGGTGCGCGGTGACGTGGCGATCCTGTTCGACTGGCACAGCTGGTGGGCCCTGGAACTGGCGGCCCGGCCGTCGGACACCCTGTCCTACCTGGACGCCGTCCGGGACTGGTACGAGGCGCTGTGGCGTCTGAACATCACCTGCGACCTCGTCCCGCCCGGCGCCGACCTCTCCGGCTACCGGGCCGTCCTCGCGCCCAGCCTCTACCTGCTGTCCGACGGTGACGCCGAGAACCTCACCCGGTACGTCGACCAGGGCGGTCATCTCGCGGTGGGCTGCTTCAGCGGAGTCGTCGACGAGTACGACCGGGTGCACCTGGGCGGTTATCCGGGCGCGCTGCGCGACGTACTCGGCCTCGTAGTGGACGAGTACCTGCCCCTGCGCTCCGGTGAGGCCGCCCGGCTCGAGGACGGGTCGTACGCCCGGCACTGGGCGGAGCGCGTCGAACCCCGCGGCTGCACGCCCGAGTTCCGCTTCTCGGACACGCCCGACGGCGGCCCGGCCCGGGGCGGCCCCGCCGTCACCCGGCACACCTACGGCCGCGGCACCGCCTGGTACGCGGCCTGCCGCCTGCCGATGAACACGCTGGGCAAACTGCTCCGCACCCTGTGCGCGGAGGCCGGGGCGACCCCGGTCGTCGACGCTCCGCCCGGTCTGGAAGCGGTCCGGCGTAGCGGAGAACCGCACGACTACCTCTTCCTGATCAACCACACCGAGGAAGCGATCCGCCTCCCCGTCACCGGTCTCGCTCTCGTCGGCGCCCACGTCACCGACGGACAGGCCGCTGTGCCGCCCGGAGGTGTGGTGGTGATCCGTGAGGAACTCGCGTCCACCCCGGCGGACCCGCGCCCCGGCACCCGGCACAGCCCTCAAGGAGCGTCCACGTGACGACCCCGCCGACCGCTTCGGCCCCATCGCCCCTCACAGCCTCACTCCCCGTGCAGATGGACGAGGCGAGCGGAACCGTGCTGCTGCGCACCGCCGACAGCGCCTATGTCCTCAGAGTGGACCGGGCGCAGGGCACGGTCCGGCACGTCCACTGGGGAGCCCCTCTTCCCCTCGCCGACGCCGCCCTGCTGTCGGTGTGGGCCGAACACGACAACAGCTTCGCCGGACGCTGGGACGGAGTCGAGGAGTACCCGCACGACGGCGGTGCCCGCTTCGGGGTACCCGCCCTGGAGGTCCGCTTCGCCGACGGCTCCAGCCCCGTCGAGGCAACCGTCCAGGACATGGCCCTCCTCGCGGACGACCACCTGGTGATCCGCCTGCACGACCGCGTCCGGCCGCTGTCCTGGCACCTGCACTACCGTGTCCCCGCGGGCGGCGACATGATCGAGCGGTGGGCGGAGTTCACGCACACCGGCACCCGCGACGACGGTGACATCCTGCTGCTCCGCCACGCCTGCGCCCACTGGCCGATGCCCCGGCGGACGGGCTGGCGGCTCGGCGCGGTGCACGGCGGCTGGTCCGCGGAGGGCCGGCTCGAACGCTCGAGGCTGGCCGTCGGCGAGACGGTGCTGGGCAGCCGTCGCGGCCACACGTCCCACCACGCCAACCCCTGGGTGTCACTGGACCCCGGCGACGCGGGCGAGGAACACGGCGACGTCTGGACCGTCGCGCTCGCCGCGAGCGGCAGTTGGCGCATCACCGCACAGCGCACCGCCGCGGGCCAGGTCTCGGTCGCCGTCGGCGAGGGCCACGAGGGCACCGAACTGCGCCTAGCCCCGGGCCAGTCGCACCGCACGGCGATCAGCCTGGGGCTGCACACCGCCCACGGCTTCGGAGGCGCCGGCCGAGCCTTCCACCGTCACCTGCGCGAGCACGTCCTCCCGCACCCGCGTGAGCTGCGGCCCGTGCTGTACAACTCCTGGGAGGCGACCTCCTTCCAGGTGAGCGAGGACAACCAGATCGCTCTCGCGCGTCATGCCGCCGAGCTCGGCGCGGAACTCTTCGTCCTCGACGACGGCTGGTTCGGCGGCCGAGAGGACGACCGGTCGGGACTCGGCGACTGGACACCGCACCCCGGCCGCTTCCCCCGGGGGCTGCGCCCCCTCGCCGACGAAGTCCGCAGCCTGGGCATGGCGTTCGGTCTCTGGGTGGAACCCGAGATGGTCAACGCCGACAGCGACCTGTACCGCCGGCACCCCGACTGGGTCCTGCACGCACCGGACCGCACCGCCACGGAACTGCGGAACCAGCTCGTCCTCGACTTCTCGCGGCCGGAGGTCACCACGTGGGCCCTCGAGACCCTGCGCCGGCTCGTGGACGAGTCCTCGGCCGACTTCCTCAAGTGGGACTTCAACCGGTCGTTCACCGAAGCCGGAACGCGGGGGCCTGGGCCGGACGCCAGACGCGTCCATGTGGAACACGCCCGTGGGCTCTACCACGTACTGGACCAACTGCGGTCGTCCTTCCCGCAGTTGCGCATCGAGGCGTGCGCGGGCGGCGGCGGTCGCGTCGACCCCGGCATACTGCGCCGTACCGACCAGGTGTGGACTTCCGACAACACCGACGCGGTGGACCGGCTCACCATCCAGCACGGCTTCAGCCAGGTGTACCCGGCCTGTGTGATGTCGGCCTGGGTGACCGACAGTCCCAATCCGCTGACCGGCCGCGCCGTTCCCCTGCGCTTCCGCTTCCACAGCGCCATGGCCGGGGTGCTCGGGCTCGGCGGTGACCTGACGCGCTGGACCGCCTCCGAGCGCTCGGAGGCCGCCGAGCTGATCCGCGTCTACAAGGACATCCGGCCCGTCGTGCAGCACGGCCGGCAGTTCCGTCTTCTCGCGCCGGAGGAGGGGCCGCTGACCGCGGTGCAGTACGTCGCCGAGGACGGGGACCGTGTGGTCGTACTGGTGTGGCGGCCCAGCACGGGCTTCGGGCTCGAGCCGCCTCCGCTGCGGCTGCGCGGGCTGCCGCCCGAGGCGCGGTACCGCGACGAGGACACCGGCCTGGAGCGGTCCGGGGCCACGCTGACCGGCTTCGGCCTGCCGCTGCCCGCGTTGCCGCCGGGGGACTGCGCGAGCGCGCTGATCCGGCTGCGCCGCGTCGAGCCCGGCGCGGGCGCACCTGTCGGCGAGCCTTCCGCTTCGGCCGTACTCCCGGGAGGGGCGGGCTAGATGCCGGTGCCGGACACCCTCGCACGGTGCCGTGGGCCTGCCGTTCTCCGTGCCTACGGGACCGTAGGAACCTGAAGTAGGGTGGCCGTCGAAGGGAGCGTGAGCAGTGCGAGAGCGGGTCACCATGGCCGATGTTGCGCGGAAGGCCGGGGTGTCCTCCGCAACGGTCTCCTATGTGCTCTCGGGCAAGCGGCCGGTGGCCCCCGACACACGGGCGGCGGTGGAGGCCGCGATCGAGGAACTGTCCTTCACCGTCAACGCCACCGCGCGCAGTCTGCGCACCGGCCGGTCCAGCCTGGTGGCGCTGATCGTGCCGGACATCGCCAACCCCTTCTTCGCCCAGCTCGCGGGAGCCCTCCAGGAGGAACTGCGGGGCCTCGGGCTGCATGTCGTCGTGTGCAGCACCCGCGCGCGCCGGGACGAGGAGCGGGCTCTGCTGGCCGAGGCCGTCGAGCAGCGCTTCGCCGGTGTCGTGATCACCCCGTTCCGCCTCAAGCCCCGGGACTTCCAGCCGCTCGCGGACGCCGGACTGCCCGTCGTCGTCAGCGCCGACGTGTCCTTCGGCCCGATCGACCTGGTAACACCCGATGCGCGGGCGGCCACCCGGCGTGCGCTGGAGCAGGTGGCCGCGGCACAGCGACGGCGTATCGCCATGATCGCGGGTCCCCGTGACGCCACGGGCGGAGATCCCCGGCTCGAGCACCTCCGCGCCCTCGCCCTGCAGTTCGGCATGTCACTGCCGCACGAGCTGGTGGTCAGGGGTGAGCACACCCGGGAGGCTGGAGCGGCCGGCTTCGGTGAGCTGATGAGCCGCCGCTACCGTCCCGACGCGGTCTTCTGCGGCAACGACGTGATCGCCGTCGGCGCGATGGACAAGGCACACGACCTCGGGATCGACATCCCCGGCGACGTGGCCCTGATCGGTCACGACGACGCGTCCTTCGCCTCTCTGGTCCGCCCCAAGCTGACCACCATCCGGTACCCGGCGGCCGAGGTCGGCCGGGCGGCCGCCCGCCTGCTGACCGAGCGCCTCAACGGCCGCGAGGTCCACAAGACGGTGCATGTGAAGGCCGAGTTCGTGGCGCGGGCTTCCGTCTGACCCGGTGACCGAGCCGCACCCCGGCTGGAGTGCGGAGGTCCGTTGTGCCTCCGGTACGACTCGTGCCGTACCGGAGGCCCGGGTCAGGAGTTGAGTGCGCAGGGGGCCAGCTTCTCCAGGCCCTCGGGCTTCGCGGCGGCGCGGCCGATCGCGGTCTCGATGCGGTTCAGGGTGGCGACACGCTTGTCCTCGAGCGGGCCGAGGATGGCGTTCTGCACGAAGTTCGGACCACCCTGGCCGACCGTGTCGATCAGGCGCTGGTTGGCCTCCCGGACCTGGGTGTCCAGCAGTTGGAGGTTGCGCGTCACCTCCGCCTGGGCGGAGGCGGGGATCGCGGGGAGACTCGATTCGACCTCGGGGCAGGTGATGGTGCCCGCGGCGCCAGCCTCCTGACCGCCCCCGGCCTGTTGGTCCTCCCCGGCATCCTGGCCGCCACCGGGCTGCTGGCCCGCCTCGTCCTCGTCGCCCGCCGCGTCGCCCGGGGCCTCCACGGCCCCTCCCCCGGCGGCGCCGCCGGCGCCGAGCGCGCAGGGAGCCAGCCGTTCCAGGCCTTCCGGCTTGGCGGCGGCGCGGCCGATCGCGGTCTCGATGCGGTTCAGGGTGGCGACACGCTTGCTCTCGAGCGGGCCGAGGATGGCGTTCTGCACGAAGTTCGGACCACCCTGGCCGACCGTGTCGATCAGGCGCTGATTGGCCTCCCGGACCTGGGTGTCCAGCAGTTGGAGGTTCCTGGTCACCTCCGCCTGAGCCGATGCGGGGACGGCCGGGAGTCTCGACCCGACCTCGGGGCAGGTGATGGTCCCCTGGGACGCGCCGGTGTCGGCGGCCTTCTTGCCGGGGTTCTGCCCGGCGAGCGCCGACCCGGCGATGACCGCGCCGGACAGCACGACCGCTGCCGCACCGCCTATGACAGTGATCCGGCGCTTGTTGTACTTCGGAAGTGCCCTGGACATGCGGATGCCTCACTCGGTCGGGGAGGCCGGGATCACTGCCCGTGGTGGGGCGTGCCCGGACCTCTGCTTCCTGTGCTGACGAACGCGGCGCCTGCGTTCGCGGGAAGGTACGAGAAGGCGCGTCCTATTGTTCAAAGATGTTGTGAAAACACGTCGGAATTTGTTGCTTCGCTGATGGCGGCCCTGATCACGCCCTCCGCCGTCGTCGTACAGCGGGGGGCTCTACGACGGTCAGGACGAGCCTGGCTCACGTACGCGGTCGGAGTGCCGTCGTCGAGTCGGGTCCCGGCCCCAGTTCCGCCTGAATCGAGTGCCATACGCGCTCGGGCGGGGCGACAAGAAGGTCCTCCGTCGTCACGGCTCGCGCCGTACGCACGACTCGCTGCAGCTGTTCCAGCTCGCCGCGGCACTCTGCGCACCGCTCGAGGTGGTCGCCCTGCCGCTGCGTGGGGCGGGCATCGGAGCGGAGCGCGAGGTCGTTCAGCTGCTGCGCGTCCAGGTGCTCGGCCATGCTCCACCTCCACGTGTGCCGGGCGGAGTGCGGGGACGTGGGAGCGGAGAAGGCCAGGCTTGACCGGTTTCCCTTCGGCGCGCTCGCTCCCGGCGAGCGAGCGCACTGCATGTTCCGCTGCTACGCCGGTCGAGGATGCAGTTCCTGGCGCGCTACGAGAACGGCATCCGGCCATATCGATGCATGAACGATGCGAATTGCCGCACCGCATCGTTTTGGAGGACGGTCGTCTAGACGCTGTTCGACGACCCGGGAGCTGATGATGGCTACTGCTTGGCCAGTCCTGCATCTGGGGGCCGACGCCGGACACACGCCTGCGAGCGAGACCGGTACGCCCCGCGAGGAGTACGAGGACGCCGAGCTCGCCCGGCGGTTCCGTGCGGGCGAGGACCAGGCGCTCGCCCAGGCCTACCAGCAGTGGGGCGCCCTCGTGTACACGCTCGCCCGGCGGTCCCTGGGCGACACCCACGACGCCGAGGATGTCACCCAGCAGGTGTTCCTGGCCGCGTGGCGCGGCCGCGCGGGGTACCGGCCGGAGCGCGGGGCGCTGGGCGGCTGGCTCGTCGGCATCGCCCGGCACTCGATCGCGGACGCGCACGCGGCCCGGGCGCGGCGCACGGACATCGAGAACGCGTCCGCGGCCCAGCGGGAGGAGGCGGTCCGCAACTGGGGCGTCGACGAGAGCGAGGCCGCCGTCAACCGGGTACTGGTCCTCCAGAAGTTTGAGCGACTGACCTCGGTCCAGCGCCGCCTGCTGGGCATGGCCATCTACGGCGATATGACACAGGTGCAGATCGCCGAGCAGACGGGTCTGCCCCTGGGCACGGTGAAGAGTCACATCCGCAGGGCACTGCACTCGCTGCGCCGGGTGATGGATCCCCCTGCCTGAGCACACCCTCTGCAAGGAGAGCACGATGGAACCGCCCGAGACCTCCCTCCACGCGTATCTGAGCTATGTGGACGCCCCCGGCGCCATCGCCTGGCTCCAGGCCCTGGGGTTCGTCACGACGGCGCGACAGGAGCGCGAGGACGGTCATGTCGCCCATGCCGAACTCCGGCTCGGGGACGCGGTGCTGATGGTCGCCAGTTCGGACGACGCCTACACCGTGCCGCCTCTGAAGGGCATCTCGACGGGAGCCGGGGTCTATCTGGCGACCGCGGCCGTGGACGAGCTCTACGAACGTGCGCTGCGGGCCGGCGGCCAGGGCGTCATCCCGCCCGCCGACACCGAATGGGGCACCCGCCGTGCCCGTGTCCTCGACCCGGAGGGCCGCGAGTGGAGCTTCGGCAGCTACCGGCCGGGGGGCGGGGAGGGCTGAGCTCACCGGCGGGCCGTAGGGTCCCTCGCATGAAGTCGTTGATCACCGCCGTCCGTGCCGATGAGGAGACCGCGCGCTTCCTCGCCTGGCCGGGCGATTTCGACCTGGACCGCGGCGATCACGGCGAGGAGGTCCATCTGGCCTCGGGCGCCGCGCTGGAGGGATTCGCCGGTGACGGGGCCGGGGGCACCTTCTTCTTCTGCGGCGAGGGTGGCGAGGAACGGCCCGTTCTGTTCGCGGACTCCGAGGGGTGTGCGGCACTCATCGCTGTGGGTCTGCCCGAACTTCTGCGGCTCTTGCTGGTCGTCCCGTGGTGGCGTGACTGTCAGACGTTCACCGCGGAGGAAAGCCGCGAGCTCGCGGCGGAGTACATGGAGGACATGCCGGACCTCGTCGCCCGACGAGAGCGTGCCGCCGCGGCCCTCGGCCTCGCCCTTCCCACCGAAGGAGAAGCCTTGGCGCGGCTGCGGGACGTGGCGCTGGATGTGGGGAAGGACTTCGTCCTCGTCTTCACACCGGAGGGCGAGCCCTACGATCCTCTCTTCGAGATGGTGAGACCTGGGTGAGTGACATCCAGGCTCGGACGGTCTCCTGATGCGAACCGGTCGCCGTGCTCGCGGCCACCACCTCCGCATCCTCGGCGGAGCATGGCGTCCCCGCGCGGGTCAGCAGGGTGAGCGGCCACTCGGGGCCCGGCGCGGCCGGTTCCCCGTCGAACGCGGTCCAGGTCCAGGGACCGTCGAATCGCCACGCCCGGGCAGAGGCGTCGGCGACCTCGTCGCCCGGCCGGAGAAACGCGTAGGGCCGCATCAGCGGTTCGAAGGTGAAGGGCGTCCCGTCACCCGGGTGGAGGGTGCATCCCGTGTCGTCGACATGGCCCACGTCCGGAAGCCCGCGAACGGACATGCCTCGGGGCAGCACGATCACGGTCAGCCGGGGGCGCGGCAGCCAGCCCGTCTCCAGCGGAGGATCGTGACGGCCGACGTCCGTCACATGGACCACGGTCGGCGGTATGCCGACCCGGCAGCTGTCGCCCGCCTTCAGCCGCTCGGGCGGCGGGTCGGTCCGGAACAGCTCACCCTCGCGGTTGTCCACGCCGAGGGCCACGACGCCGTTCCAGTGCACGAGGTCACCGTCGGTGTCGACGGTCCACCAGGGCCATCGCACCGCCACGTGGTCCCCCGTCAGACCCCGCTCGACGCGGGTCGGTGTGAACGGGCAGGCGACCGACAGCACGTCACCGACCCGGAAGTCCCCCGCATCCGTCATAGGGCCAGCGTAGAGCGCCATCGGTGACTCCGGGCCCGCGCGATCACGGCTGCTGCCGGGCGCATCCCTGCGGCGCGTGAATCGGGAACACCACTCGTGGCCCGAGGCCGGGCAGGTCCGTCGCGGTGGTGGAGGAAGCATGGATGTGGACGAGGAAGGCCGCGCGGGGGCGGGCGTCACGACCGGTGCTCTCGCGCGCAAGCTCGGCATCTCCCCCACCACTCTGCGTTCATGGGACCGCCGCTACGGGCTGGGGCCTGCCGCGAGGGTCGAAGGGCATCACCGGCGCTGGACGGCCGAGGACGTCGCGATGGTGCAGGAGATGTGCCGGCTGACAGCGCAGGGGCTGCCCCCGGCCGAGGCGGCCCGCGCCGCGAAGACCTGGGCGGCGGAGTTCCGCACCGCCGCGCCCCGACCGGCCGCCGCCTCGCCCGGCCCGCTCCCGGAGCCGCCCACACCGTCGCCGGGCCCCGACCCGCCCTCGGCGGACGTCCCGCCCCTCACGGACTGGCGGCGCCGATGCAGAGGACTGGCCCGGGCGGCAGTTCGCATGGACGCCGAGGCCGTGCACGAACAGATCACGGCGGCCATCGAGTCGTACGGCCTGGTCACCGCCTGGGAGGAGGTGCTCACCCCGACCCTGCGGTCCGTAGGCCGCAAATGGGAGTCCTCCGAGGACCGGTACGTGGAGGTGGAGCACCTGCTGTCCTGGCAGGTGTCCGCCGCCCTGCGGTCCGCCTACGCCCGCGGCGTCGCGCTGAACAGAACCGGGGACGGGCGTCCGGTTCTCCTGGCATGCCTGCCGAGCGAACAGCACACCCTCCCGCTGGAGGCGCTCACCGCCGCGCTCGCGGAACGAGGCCAGCGCGTGCTGATGCTCGGCGGTTCGGTACCGGTCGAGTCCCTGGAGGCGACCGTACGGCGGACCGCTCCCGCCGCCGTGGCCCTGTGGTCACAGTCCCGCGGCACCGCCGACCTTCCGCTCTGCCGTCACCTCATGTCCATCCGCTGGGGTATCCACGGCGCCCGAACCCGCAGTCACGTGCTGTTGTGCGGCCCGGGCTGGGGCCGGCACTGGGATCCAGGACTGCTGCGACCGCGCGGTCTGGGCGAGGCGGTCCGCATCCTGCTCGCCGCGAGCCGGCTCGGCGACGACGCACCTCTCCCGGCCGAGGGCTACGCACCGCGGTCCGCGTGAACTGAGGGCCGGACGCGTCACATTGCGGCGGAATCCGGCCCCACCACAGTTGCCGCGTACTCCCCCGCCAGCGCCTTTGCCATGTCCGTCACCGAGTACCGGGTTGCCACCGTCTGCTGCCCGGCTCGAGCGAGGCGTGTGCGCCGGTGCTCCGGGAGGGACGCGAGCCGGTGCAGACCGCGTGCGAGGCCGGACGCGGTCGAGGTGTCCAGCAGGATGCCGTTCACTCCGTCGCGCAGGTAGTGCGTGACTCCCCCGCGCAGCGGGCCCGCCGCCGGCAGTCCCGCCTCCATCGCTTCCAGTACGGCGATCCCGAACTCCTCCTTGGCGCTCGGGCACACGTACCAGGCGGGAACTCCGTCCTGGGGGTCGGCCAGGGCTCGCTCGAGGCGACGCACCTCGTCGTTGGGCAGCGCGGACAGCATCGCCAGGCGGCGCGCCGCCGCGTCCTGTCCGGCCAGCAGCGAGTCGAGCGCGTCGCGCATCTGCCGCTCGGGCGCCGTGGAAAGTCCGCTGCTGCCGCCCACCACGACCAGTGTGGTCAGCCGCCACAGGCCTGTGGCGAGCCAGGTGCGTACGAGCAGATCCTGCTGTTTGACGGGGTGGAGCCGGCCGACGCACAGCAGCAGCGGCAGGGCGCGGTCGGCGGGGGCGAGAGCGTCGGGGCGGCCGCCGTCGGCGAAGAGGTCGTCGAGCATCCGCTGCCGCAGTGACGGTTCGTCGGCCGCCGGCACGTAGGGGGCGATTCCCTCGGGTGGGGCAGCGGGTCCCGTGGGGCCGTAACGGTCGGCCAGCACCGGGAAATGGCGTAGCAGATCCCGGCTGCCGGGGTGTCCGGGGATGCCGATCACGGTGTCGGCGCGGGCCACCAGACGGTCGGCGCAGAAGACGTGGTGGAGGTCGGCGCGCAGCGACTCGGCACGCTGGGGGTCGTGGGCGTCGGCGTGCTTCCCGACGAGGGTGCGGTGGGGATCGGGGGCCGCGGTGAAGAGCAGCCGCGCTCCCGTGCGGGCGGCGGCGTGCGCGAGGGCCAGGCTGTCGTCGTCCGCGTACCGCACATGCAGGACGTCGGGGCTTCGCGGCAGGGATCGCAGCAGGCGGACGGCCCACCAGGTGAGCGCGGGGTGATGCCCGGGCCGCGCGTGCTGCCGCGGTGTCCCGGGGGTGTCGACCGGCAGGCGCAGCACCCAGTGACCGGGGGCGCGCTGCCGCAGGAGTCGGGGGTCGCGCGCCAGGTCGCCGGGGCCCGCGGTCACCACGGTCACCACGCCGGCGATGCCGTCGACGCGGGCGAGCCGGTCGCCGAGTCCGCCCAGCAGCACGGACAGCCCTCCGCTCGGCCCTTGTCCCGGCGTGTCCAGGTCGCCCTGGAGCATGGTCTGCGCGACGAGGATCCCGGTCGCGGGCCAGTACTCCTCGGTGAGGGTGTCGGGAGGGGCGAGGAGCAGTCGTTCGTACGGGTCCGACGCGGTGTCGAGGGCGGGGAGCAGGACTGCGCCGTCGGGGAGTTGGTGCAGGTAGCGCCAGAGGGCGTGGCGGGCGGTCCGGCCGGTTCGTGCCGCGAGTCCCGCCGCCTCGGCCGCGGACAGCGGACTGAGATCCGTCGCCTGGGCGCAGTCCAGCAGGAACGCGGTGCGTGCGGCGTCGGGAGCGCCGTGCAGGAGCGCTCGGCGCAGGGTCTCCTCGGCGTAGCGCGCGCCGTGACGGCGTACGGTGCCGGGCCACATCTCGGTCAGGACCGCGCCGAGCCTGCTCCCGCCGCCCGCGTGCGCGAGGAGCGCTTCGGGGGTGAGCAGTACGGCGAGGCGGCAGGCCCGGCGCAGTGAGGCGACGGCCCTGTCCTCCCGTCCGAGCCCGGGTTCCGCGTCGGGCTGCACCGCGCGGGGCCCGATTCCGTACTCGGCCTCCAGCAGCATCGCCAGGTCGCCGGTGGGACGGTGGTGCCGTGCGGCGCCCGGAGTGTCCGTGTGCCGGTACCGGAAGAAGGAGTGCCGCGCGGCGACGAGCGGGTCCGGATCCGCGTGGGACGGCGTCGTCGGCACGGTGTCCCACGAGGGCGCTGAAGAGGCGGACACATGGTCTCCTTCGTGCGGGAACGGACGACACCTTCGTGCGGGCTCGAACGACGCGTTCGTGCAGGAGCGGACGACACTGTGTCTTCGCCGGGGAGGCGTCGACCGGATGCAGCCGTGTCCGCCAGGGTGTGTCGACGGCGCACCGGGCCGGACCCACCGCATCCGAGGAGGGTCGCCGTGGCGAAGGGGGGTTGTGCCACGCGTTGTGATCATCAGCCCTCCGTTCCTCTCCCACGCCGGGCCCCTGTCCGTACTGGCGGCCGCGCTGCGGGACCGTGGGGCGGACGTGCACTTCGCGTGCACGGAGGCGTTCGAGCCCCTCGCCAACCGGGCCGGTGTCCGTTTCGTACCGCTGAGCGTGAGCCGCAACCAGAACACCGGGGTGGCCGAAGGCACCCGGCAGGAGGCCGCGGAGGCGGCCCGGCTGACGGAGTTCCTCGAGGCCACCCGGCTCGGCGCGATCCCCACCCTGATCACGCAGGCCCGCCATCGCCGGGCGGACATGCTGGCCGACCCGGACACCGTGTTCGAGGATCTGCGGTCCCTGGACGAACGGTTGCGCCCCGACTGGTACGTCGTCGACCAGCTCAGTTACGCGGCCACGTTGGCCCTGCACTGCCTGGGGCTGCGGTACGCGACGTTCTGCCCGGGGCATCCGACCTATGTCCTCGCGGGTCCGGACAGCTGGTTCGGTGTCCCGTACGACTGGCCCGGCGCCCTGCGGCCGGACGCGGGGCGACTCGCCCAACTCCTCGGCGTGGCGCGGGAGAACGACCGCGCCTTCACCGCGCGGTTCGACGCTTTCGCACGGGGCAGGGCACCGAACACGCCCGGTCCGGGGCGGGCGTTCGCGCTGACGTCGCCGCACACGGTCCTGTACGCGTACCCGCGCCTGCCGTGGCTGCCCGGGCCGCCCACGGGTCCGGACCATGTCCACGCGGGACACATGGTAGGTCCGGCGCAGCCCTTGGAAGACGACTGGTCGCAGCTGCTTCGGCGGCTGAGGAACCGGGCCCGCCGGGTCGTGCTGGTGGCCCTCGGCACGTTTCTCTCGGCTCGCGACGACGTGCTGCGGACCGTCGTGTCCGGGGTGCTCGAGGGCACCGACAGCACGGGCGTCGTCGTGGCGGCGGGGCAGCGGACGGCTGCCCTGGCGGACCTCGCGGGTGACCGTGTCGTCGTCGCGCCGTCCGTGCCGCAGCAGTCCCTGCTCCCGCATGTGGACGCGATGGTCCATCACGGCGGCGCCAACTCCTTCACCGAGTGTCTGCGCTTCGGGGTCCCCGCGCTGATCCTTCCGTTCTCCAGCGACCAGTTCGCCGTCGCGTACGACGGCGAACGCGCCGGCGTGGCGCTCGTACGGGACCCCAACACCCTGTCGCCTCTCGACGTACCGGCGGCGCTGGACGCTCTGCTCGTCGCCGGCCGCCCCCGCATGGGGCGGTGGACGCGCGAACTCGCCAGGCGCGGGCCGGACTTCGCGGCGGCACGGCTGCTCGCCACCATGGGCGAAGCGGTCCGCGCCCGCTGAACGGCCGGTGGTCCGGTGCCGCCGGCCGGGCGGGCGCGGAGCGCTGGTTCCGCGCGCTCAGTCCCGCGCGGAGGTGATCGCCGGTGTCGAGGCGCCCGGCGCCAAGTCGGCCTGGCGGGCCCGGCGACGCGCGGCGAGGGACTCCCGGGCGGCTTCGCGGGGGTGGCGGCGGCGCCAGTAGGGGTTGTCGTGGGGCAGCTTGCTCGACACCCGGCCGTACATGCCGAAGCAGGCGATGAGCAGGCCCATGAGGAAGCTGAACATGACGTTGGTCATGCCGAAGTCCAGGATGTTGGCGGAGCGGTCCAGGGCGAAGAGGTGGAAGAAGCCGCTGATCATGAACAGCGTCCCGACGGTCATGTTGAGCGTCGACGCGAAGTTGCCGCCGACCACGGCGCCCGCGATCAGCACCAGGCCGACGACGACCGAGACGAGGCTGAGCAGCCCGTTGGTCGTCATGCCCGCCACCTGTGTGCCGTCCGTGCTGAAGGGGCTGAGCCGGTCGGCGAAGCCGAGGCAGCCGAACACCAGCAGGACGACTCCGCACAGGCCGGCGCCGTAGCGGTACACCTGGGCGAGCCGGTGGTCGACGGGAAGTTCCTCGCTGAGCCTCATGGGCCTGTCCTCTCCCACGCTCGGGGGATCCGCGGCGGTGCGGATCACGTGTGCCTTTCGCCCTTGTTTCTCCCCATACCTGCGAAACGGTTGCACCCGTTCCGGTCCAGGGTTCCGCTCAGCGTTCCGCCCGTGCCGCGAGCCGTCGCAGCAGGGCGTTGCGTCCGCGGTCCGGCACGGTCCACAGGGTCTGGCCGCGCACCCCCCATCGCTCCAGCAGGGCGTTGGCGGCCAGGAATCCGGTCGTCGCCGCGCGTTCCATCAGCGCCACGGGCAGATCGGTGCGCACCAGGTCGCCCGCCACGACGAGGCCGGGGTGCGAGGTGCGGGTGGCGGGGCGGTCGGCGTGGCCGCCCACCGGGAACATCGGGCAGTCCTCGCGCCATTCGTGGCGCACGTCGACGACCGTGGCGGCACGGGTCTCCGGGTAGACGTGCCGCAGCTGCTCGACGAGGCGTTTCTCCTCGACGTCACGGGATGCCGCGGAAGGTACGGCGTACGCGTGGAGCTCCACGACGGATCCGCCGGTGCGTGCCGCCCAGCGGGCCGACTCGTCCTCCCAGCGGTCCAGCACGCTGATGTTGTCGAGGCCGCCGAACCCGCTGGTGCCGAGAAAGCCCGGCCGGTCCGGGGCGACGGGCCGGTCCAGCCACAGCCGGGTGACCAGGAAGGACGGAGCGGTGCCCAGACGGGCCACCCGCTCGCGCCACGGTGTGTCCCCGATGCCCTCCGAGCGGGCCACCAGGTCGCGCAGCCCGGCGGTGTCGAGGGCCAGGACGACGGCGTCGTACCACCGCTCGTCACGGTCGCAGGCCACCTGGAAGCCGCCGCCCCGCGCGGGAGCCATGTGCTCGACGGCCGTCCCGGTGCGGACGTCGGCGTCGTGCCGCCGCAGATATCCCACCAGCGGTTCCCACAGCGCGTCCGGGAACGGTGAGCGGGGCACGTCGAAGAGCAGGCCCTCGGCCGAACCGAGGAAGTAGATGTGGAACATCAGCGCCATCTCCGCCGCCGACAGCTCCCTCGGGTCGGCGAAGAAACTCCGGGAGAACACCTCGAACGCGAGATGACGGGCTCGCCCGGGGAAGCCGACCAGGTCGAGGAAGTCGTACGCGCTGACGCCGTCGAGACGCTCGTACACCTCGGGTACGCGGACGTCGAGCAGAGGAAGGGCCGCGACCGGGTCCATGGCCGGCAGGTCGCGCAGCCGGAAGGAACGGCTGAGCGCGACGAAGCCGACGGCGCTCCAGGGCGGGGTGCGCGGGACGTGCCGGAAGCTGTCGCGCAGACCGTCGGCGTGCAGCAGCGGGTAGTCGGGCAGCGCGGTCAGCCGGGCCAGAGCGGGATCGGTGCGGCGCAGCAGGCCCCGCAGGTTGTAGTACTGGCGGAAGAAGGCGTGGAAGCCGCGGCTCATCGTCACCGTGCTGCCGTCCCGCAGCCGCGTGGGCCAGCCGCCCACCCGGCCCCCGACGTACGGCTCGCGCTCGTACAGGGTCACGGACACGCCGCGTTCGGCCAGCGCGGTGGCAGCGGCCAGCCCGGCGATACCGCCGCCGACCACGGCGACGGTGGGCCGGCCGTCCGCGTAAGGAGCGCCCGGGTGCGCCGGAAGTGTGCGGGCGCGCCGGTCCCGGCCCCGGCGGGCGGGGGCGCTCACCGGCGCGCCTCCTGCCGCTGGACGCGGGCGGTCATCGGCGGTTCTCCTGCCACTCGCGGGCGGTCATCGGCGGTTCTCCTGCCTGCGGGCGACGAAGGTGTGCGTGATGCCGGTCTGCCAGCCCGGCAGGGGCAGTGCGCGCACCTGGTCGAACCCTGCGGCGCCGATGCGGTCACGGAACCGGTCGGCCGTGTCGAACTCGACGACGCTGCGCCACAGATGCCGGTACAGCGGGCCGTCGCCGAGGAGTGTGGCGGCGGGCTGGACGATGCCCCGGCACACCAGCGTCCACACCGCCCGGTCGGTGCGGCGGCCGCTCAGGGTGTACTCGTGCACCCCGAGCCGTCCGCCCGGGCGCAGCAGGTCGCGCACCGCGGCGAGGACGGTGTGGGGGTCGGAGACGTTGCGGAAGAGGTAGGCGGCGAAGACCGCGTCGAACGGTCCTGTCACGCCCGCCTCCGTGAGCCGTTCGGCGGGCGCGTGCACGAAGTTCACCTCCCGCGCCCAGGGTTTCGCCGCGGCCCGGGCGAGCATGCCGGCGGAGGCGTCGACGGCGGTGATCGCGGCCGCCGGGTAGACGGAGCGCAGGGCGGCCGTCGAGGCGCCGGTGCCGCAGCCGAGGTCCAGCAGCCGCAGTCCCTCCCCGTGTCCGGGCAGCCCCAGGCGGCGCGCCGAGCGCCGCAGATGGGAGTGGTAGCCGGGGTTGGCCGCGACCAGCGTGTCGTAGCTGCGGGACGCGTGGTCGAAAGCGGCGGCGAGGTCCTCGTCGCGCAGCAGCGTCATTCGATCTCCAAGGTGGGCGTAGCGGGCGGGCGGGTCAGTCGAAGGGGCGGCGGGGCAGGCCGGGCAGCTCGGCGGCGCTGCGCAGCATCGGGCCGACGGGAGTGTGCAGGCCGATCGACAGGTCCTCGAGCAGGCTGGTGCGCCCGTCGAGGAAGCACAGCAGCCGCCGCATGGGGACACGGGCGAACAGGCGGGAGAACAGGGCGGGTCCGTCGACCCGGCCGCTGTCCAGGGCGCGCAGCAGTACGGCGTCCATGGCACGGGCGCGCGCGGAGTGGGCGGCCGGCGGCACCGGCGTACGGCCCTGCCGCAGGGCGGCTGCGACCGCCCGGGTCTGGCGCTGAAGACCGGCGAACGTGTAGCCGGTGGAGGGTCGGGTGGCGCCGCCCGCGGCACCGATCCTGAAGACGGAGGCGCCGACCCGGCGCGGTATGGGGGCGTCGGTCATCGGGATCACGCCGGTCTCGGTGGCGACGATCTCGGTGTCGCCGAGGCGCAGTACGTCGTCGACGTAGTGGCGCACCGCCTCGTCGTAGCTGTTCGCCGTGCGCAGGCGTGGTGAGAACTCCGTGTACTCCACGAGGGCTTCGTGCCTGCCGGTGGGCAGGACGTAGCCGAAGGACAGCCCGTCGGCGGGCTGGGGGGTACGGAAGTCCATCAGGTCGGCGGTCGCGACGTCGAAGACGGGGCGCGAGGTGCGCACGAACCAGCCGTGGAAGTGCTGGAGCAGCGTGGTCCGGGCGGCGGGGAGGCTGCCGAGGGGCCGCGAGTCGAACACCCAGCGCGCGTCCAGGGTCGCCCTGCGGCCGTCGGGCAGGAACATCCGCACGCGGGCCCCGCCGGGTGTCTCGTCCACCGACCGCACGATCGCCTCCACGCGCCGCACGTTGGGGCTGCGCTCGAGGTCGTGGCCGATCAGTGTCTCGAAGTCGTCGGAGCGGATCATCTTGTACCGCAGCGGGGCGATGCCGTCCTCGATCGGCGGGCCGGCCGGGGGACGTACGCGAAGGCGCCGCCAGTCCTTGCGCACCGCGGCGTCGAAGGGGCCGCTCCCTGGCTCCCAGAAGCACCAGGTGCGGGGCGGCGGTCGCAGCGGGCCCGCGGGGGCGTTCACCAGGACCACGGTCGGCGTCCGGGTGCCCGTGACGTGCCCGCTCAGGCGGTGGGCCAGGGACAGCCCGGCGGCACCCGCCCCGACGACTGCCACGTCCGCCTCGATCACGTCCGCTCCTTCCGGTTCCGCGAGTCTGTACGCGCAGGGGTACCCGTGTCTGTACGCGCAGGGTTCCGCGTGTCAGTGCGCGCGCTGGGTGGTGTTCCCGTCGGGGGGCGTCGGCGGATGCAGCTTGCGAGGGGTGGGGCGGGCGGGGTCTACCTGCTCGCACAGCCGTCCGGGCGCGGCGGGGCCCGTTCACCAGGCACCCGCCATTCGCCGCACCCGCCATTCGCCGCATCCGTCCGAGCCGTATCCGTCGAATGCATCACCACGACGAGCGATCCACCCCACGACGAGAGGAACCGGGATGCGCGCCATTCAGGCGAAGGACCACAGTGCGGCCGCGGGGCCGCCTGTTCCGCGCCTGGTCCCTCTGTCGGGGTCCTCCCGGCGCGGGCGGCCGGCTCCGAAGGACACCGACGGGACCTGCGGGGACGTCGGCGCGGCCGCACCCGCCTTCGACGTGACGTCCGTGGACGCGGACGTGCCCGCCGCGGTCGGCCGGGTGCTCGACGGGATACTCGCCGACCGGCTGGCCCGGGCGGGCGCCACGGACAGGCTGTTCGCACGGGAACTGGCCGAGCGGGTCGGGCGCTTCACGCAGGAGGGCGGCAAGCGCACCCGCTCGCAACTGGTGTGGTGGTCGATGCGGGCCTGCGGCGGTAACGAGGAGCATTCGGCCGACGCGGCGCTGCGGATCGGGGCGGCACTGGAGCTGCTCCAGACCTGCGCCCTGGTCCACGACGACGTGATGGACGGCTCGGCGATGCGGCGCGGCCGTCCGTCGCTGCACACCGAGCTGGGCGGCCGCTACGCGGGATCCGCCTCGCCCGAGCGTGTCGCCCGGTTCGGGGAGGCGGCCGCGGTGCTCGCCGGGGACCTGGCGCTGGCCTGGGCGGACGACGCGGTGGCCGAGACCGTGCTCGGTCCGTGGACGGCGACGGTGGTGCGCCGGCTGTGGAGCGACATGCGCATGGAGATGGTGGCGGGCCAGTACCTCGAACTGGCGGGCCAGATCACCGCCGCTCGCTCGCTGCCCCGCGCACTGCGCTCCGCCTGTCTCAAGAGCGCGCTGTACTCGGTCGAGCGGCCTCTGGCGCTGGGGGCGGCCGTGGCGGGCGCGGACGCCGTCACCTTGGAGGCGCTGTGCTCGGCCGGGCGCTGCGCGGGGATGGCGTTCCAACTGCGCGACGACCTGAACGACGTCTTCGGCGACCCGCGTCGCACCGGCAAGGCCGTCGGCGGGGACATCCGCGAGGGCAAGCCGACCTACCTCGTCGCCGTCGCCGTGGCACGCGCCGAAGCGGCCCGCGACCGTCGCTCCCTGGCCGTGCTGGAGGGGGCCCTGGGCGATGACGGTCTGACCGCGGCGGGCCTGGACGACGTACGGGACGTTCTCGTGCATACGGGGGCCCGGGCCGCGGTCGAGTCCAAGATCGACCGGCTGACCGCGCAGGGGCTGCGGCATTTCGACCGTGCCCTGCCCGCCACGGACGCGGCGGGGCGACTGCGCGCGCTGCTGGGCACGGCGGGTTCCGCTCGGTCCGCCGATGTGGCGTCCGTCAGCCCTCACATGGCTGCCCCGGGTGTGCCGGAGGTCCGGCGATGAGCCGCGTCCTGCCCGGCCGCACCGACCATGTCGTGGTCGTCGGTGCGGGGCTCGCCGGCCTGTCCGCGGCCCTGCATCTGCTCGGTGCCGGACGGCGGGTGACCGTCGTCGAGCGCGACGCGCTGCCGGGCGGCCGGGCCGGCCGGATCGAGCGCGGCGGCTACCGGATCGACACCGGGCCCACGGTGCTGACCATGCCCGACCTCGCCGACGAGGCCTTCTCCGCCGTCGGCGACAGTCTGTACCGGCGGGTCGAGCTGCTGCCGCTGCACCCGGCCTACCGGGCCTGTTTCGCCGACGGGAGCGCCCTGGACGTGCACACCGACGGCGACCGTATGGCCGCGGAGGTGGAGCGGTTCGCCGGAGCCCGTGAGGCGGCGGGCTACCTGCGGCTGCGGGAGTGGCTGGAGCGGCTGTACCGGGTGCAGATGCGGCACTTCATCGACGCCAACTTCGACTCGCCCCTGGATCTGCTGACCGGCGATCTCGCCCGTCTGGTGGCGCTCGGCGGCTTCGGCCGGCTCGACCGCCGCATCGGCCGGTTCCTGCGGGACGAACGGCTGCAGCGTGTGTTCTCCTTCCAGGCGCTCTACGCCGGGGTACCGCCGTCGCGGGCCCTGGCCGCATACGCGGTGATCGCCTACATGGACACGGTCGCCGGTGTGCACTTCCCGCGCGGCGGCGTGCACGCCCTGCCACGGGCCATGGCGGACGCGGCGGCCGACGCGGGAGCCACCCTGCGGTTCGGGCAGGAGGTGACACGGCTGGAGCGGTCGGGCGAACGGATCACCGCCGTGGTCACCGCGCAGGAGCGCATCCCCTGCGACGCGGTCGTGCTCACTCCCGACCTGCCCGTCACCTACGGACTCCTCGGCCGCAGGCCGCGCCGCCCGGTACGGCTGCGGCACTCGCCGTCGGCGGTCGTCCTGCACGCAGGCACGTCCCGGACCTGGCCGCAACTCGCCCACCACACCATCTCGTTCGGCGCCGCCTGGCGGACGACGTTCGACGAACTCACCCGCGACGGACGGCTGATGAGCGATCCCTCCCTCCTCATCACCCGCCCCACGACCACCGACCCCTCGCTCGCCCCGCCGGGCCGCCATCTGCACTACGTCCTCGCCCCCTGCCCCAACACCGAGATCGGGCCCGGCAGTTCCGCCTGGCAGGACCTCGGACCGCGCTACCGGGACGGACTGCTGCGCGAGTTGGAGGCACGCGGACTCGACGGTTTCGAGGCCTCCGTCGAGGAGGAGTTCCTCGTCACCCCGGCCGACTGGCACGGCCAGGGCCACGCGGCGGGAACGCCGTTCTCGGCGGCGCACACCCTCGCGCAGACCGGGCCGTTCCGGCCGCGCAACCTGGTCCGGAGCACCGAGAACGCCGTACTCGCCGGCTGCGGCACCACGCCCGGTGTCGGAGTGCCGACCGCGCTGGTCTCCGGGAAGCTCGCGGCGGCCCGCGTCACCGGCGGCACCCGGCGCCGCCCGTCGCGCGCCGGCGCGACCGCCACCGCCGAGGCCCCAGCGAAGGAGAAGGCCGTATGACCGAGCGTGAACTCGACGCGGCGGGCATCACCGACCCGGTGCTGCGGTCGGCGTACCTGCGCTGCCGTGCCCTCAATCGCGCGCACGGCAGGACCTACTTCCTGGCCACTCGGCTGCTGCCCGCCGACCGCCGGCCGGCCGTGCACGCGCTGTACGGGTTCGCACGGTGGGCCGACGACATCGTCGACTCCCTCGACCCCTGCCTCGACAACGGCCGGCGGGCCACGGAACTGAGCGCGCTCCAGCAGCGGCTGGACGAGGGACTGCGGGGCGGCGTCACCGACGAACCCGTGGTGCTCGCCCTCGCCGACACGGCACGCCGCTACGCCATCGACCACACGCATTTCCACGACTTCATGACCGCGATGAGGTCGGATCTGGAGGTGACCGACTACCCCACCTACGCCGACCTGCGCGGCTACATGCACGGCTCGGCCGCGGTGATCGGGCTCCAGATGCTCCCGGTCCTCGGCACGGTCGTGCCCCGCGAGGAGGCCGCCCCGTACGCGGCGTCCCTCGGTGTGGCCTTCCAGCTCACCAACTTCCTGCGGGACACGGGCGAGGACCTCGACCGCGGCCGGGTGTACCTGCCCGCCGATCTGCTCGCCGCGCACGGCGTCGACCGCCCGCTGCTGCGCTGGTGCCGGGACACGGGCCGCCACGACCGGCGGGTCACCGCCGCGCTGCGCGCGTTCGAGGCGCTGACACGCGGCGTCTACCAGCAGGCCCAGCCGGGCATCGCGATGCTCGATCCGGTCGCCCGGCCCTGCATCCGTACGGCGTTCGTGCTCTACGGAGGCATCCTCGACGCCGTCGCCCGGGACGGCTACTCGGCGCTGCACCGCCGTGCGGTGGTGCCGCGTGCCGACCGTGCCGTGGTGGCGGCGGACGGGCTCGCCCGGGTGGTCGCCGCGCGGCTGCGTCACCGCTACCGGCCGCGGACCGCGGACGACTCACCGTCATCGCGTCCTGACCGGCACGTCTCCGAGGAGGCCGCGTGAACCCCCGGCGCCGCGACCGGCGCGTTCCTCTGTCCCTGCGCCACCGCCCCGTCCCCTGGCACCGGCAGGAGCCCACCTGGCGGGAGGCCAGGCCCGCGGTGATCGCGCGAGCCCTGAAACAGGCACAGGCCCGGCCGTCGGGGAACTGGTACGTCGTCGGCGCCTCCGAGGCGCTGCGCCGCGACCGGCCGCTGGCGCTGGACGTGGCCGGCCGGGAGGTCGTCGTCTGGCGCGGCCGCGACGGCCGGCCCCTCGCCGGTCCCGGCATCTGCCCGCACCTCGGGGCGCCGCTGGCCGACAGCCCCGTCCGCTGCGGCACCCTCGTGTGCCACTGGCACGGACTGGCCCTGGACGGGGAGCCGTTCGCGGGCTGGCAGCCGCTGCCGGCCTTCGACGACGGGGTCCTGGTCTGGGTACGGCTGGACGAGGCCGGCGGGGAACCGGCCCTGGACGCACCCGTCGTACCGGAGCGCCCGGCCGCCGCGGCAGGGCTGACGGCCGTCTACACGGGCTTCGGGACCTGCGAGCCCGAGGACGTGGTGGCCAACCGCCTCGATCCCTGGCACGGGGCGTGGTTCCACCCGTACTCGTTCGTCGATCTGACCGTGGTCGGCTCGCCGGACGCGTCCGACGACCGTTTCACCGTCGATGTCTCGTTCAAGGTCGCGGGGCGGCTGGTGGTCCCGGTCCGGGCGGTGTTCACCGCGCCCGAGCCGCGCACGGTCGTCATGCGCATCACCGAAGGGGAGGGCGTGGGCACCGTGGTGGAGACCCACGCCACTCCCCTGGGCTGCGACGAGCGGGGCCGTCCGCGCACGGCCGTCGTCGAGGCCGTGGTGGCGACCTCGGGCCGGCGGGGCTTCGCCCTCGCCCGCCGGGCCGCACCGCTCATGCGTCCGCTGATGCGCACCGCGGCCGGCCGGCTGTGGCGCGACGACCTCGCCTACGCCGAACGCCGCTGGCAGCTGCGTTCCACGGGCCGCTTCCCGGGCTGAGGGGCCCTGCCCCCGCGTGCCCGCCGCCGAAGCGCGAGTGGCGTGGGTCTCGCACAGACGCCCACGCCACTTCCCTGCGCCCCGGCGGACGGGGCCCTGAGCCGCTTCCCCGTTCGAGGGGCCTACCGGCGGCTGAGGGCGCCCGGCCACCAGGCGGTGCGGCCGATGTCGCGCACGAGCGCGGGGACCAGCAGTGAGCGCACCACCAGGGTGTCCAGCAGTACGCCGAAGGCCACGATGAACGCGATCTGCGCCAGGAAGGCCAGCGGGATGACGCCGAGGGCGGCGAAGGTCGCGGCGAGAACGACACCCGCCGAGGTGATCACCCCGCCGGTCGCGACGAGCCCGCGGCGCACGCCTTCCCGGGTGCCGTGCCCGAGCGCCTCCTCGCGCACCCGGGACATCAGGAAGATGTTGTAGTCGACGCCCAGCGCCACGAGGAAGACGAATCCGTAGAGGGGGACGGAGGAGTCGGTGCCGCTGAAGCCGAAGACGTTCTCGAACACCAGGGCCGAAACGCCGAGGGTGGCCGCGAAGTTGAGCGCGACGGTGGCGACGAGGAGCACGGGCAGCAGGAGCGAGCGGAGCAGTCCGACGAGGATCACGAGGATGATCGCGAGGACGACCGGCACGATGAGGTTGCGGTCGCGCTCGGCGGTGCGCTGGGTGTCGTACTGCTGGGCGGTGTACCCGCCGACCATGACGTCCGCGTCCGGAACCTTGTGCAGTGCCGTCCGCAGGCGGGCGACGGTGTCCTTGGCGGCGTCCGAGTCCGCGGCGTCGGCGAGGGTCACGTCGATCCTGACCCGTCCGTCGGCGACGAGCGCCTCACCCGTCCCGGGACGCCCTGAGACGGTGACGACGTCGGCGGAGTCGACCCCGCGGACCGTCTCGGCGGCCGACCGCACTCCGGCGGCCGACGCGGCGTCGGTGATGACGACGGCCGGGTTTCCGGCACCGCCGGGGAAGTGCCGGCCGAGGGTCGCCTGGGCCGCCACGGACGGGGCGTCGTTCACGAAGATCTCGTCGAGCGGGACGCCCTTGGACTCCAGGGTCGGCCAGAACACGGCGCAGGCGAGCAGGCCCGCGAGGGTAGCGGCCCACACCTTCCGGGGCGCCCGGTCGACGACGTCGGCGACACGGCGCCACACCGGGTGCCCCTCGTCCCGCGTGGGCTTGACCTTGGCCGGCCAGTAGGCGGCGCGGCCGAAGAGGAGCAGGACCGCGGGCAGGAAGGTCAGGGCGCTCAGCACGGCGCAGACGATGCCGATCGCACCGACCGGTCCGAGTGCGCGGTTGTTCGTCAGGTCGCTGAACAGCAGCGCCAGCAGGCCGAGGGCGACGGTGGCGGCGCTGGCCGTGACCGGTCCCACGGACTGGCGCAGCGCGGCACGCATGGCGGCGACACGGTCGCCCTCGCGGGCACCCAGTTCCTCACGGAACCGGGCCGCGAGCAGCAGGGCGTAGTCGGTGGCGGCACCGATCACCAGGATGGAGAGGATGCCCTGCACCTGTCCGTCGACGCGGACGATGTCGTGGTCGGCGAGCAGATAGACCACCGCGCAGGCGAGACCGAGCGAGAACACCGCGCCGATGATGATCACCAGCGGGAGCAGCAGGCTGCGGTACACCAGCAGCAGGATCAGCAGCACCGTGACCAGGGCGACGCCGAGCAGGAGGCCGTCGATGCCGGCGAACGCGTCGGCGAGGTCGGCCTGGGTGGCGGCGGGACCGGCGAGCTGCACGGTCGTCCCCGGTACGGCCGCGGCCGCCTTCTCCACGGCCTCCAGCGTCGTGGGCAGCTCTTCACCGAGGTCGGGGCGGAGTTGGACGACTCCCTGGAGCGCCTCCTGGTCGTCCGAGGCGATCGCCGGGGACGGGGTCGCGAGCACTCCCGGCTCCCCCTTCAGACCGGTGAGGGCCTGGGTGGCATCGGCCTGCTCCCCGGGCCCGAGCCTGCCGCCGTCGGCCGCCGTCCAGATGATCACCGCGGGCAGGGACTCCGCCTGGCGGAAGGCCTCCTGGGCCTCTATCACCTGGGTCGACTCGGCGCTGCGCGGCAGGAACGCGGCCTGGTCGTTGGTCGAGACCTCGCCGAGCTTGCCCGCGTAGGGGCCGAGGCCACCGCCGATGGCCAGCCAGGCGACGACGACGAGCAGCGGCAGCAGTCGGCCGGCCCATCGCAGGGGTCGGGACATGAGAACTCCATGGGGGCAGGGATATCTCTTGGCGATGAACAATCTCACCGAAGAGTAATCTCAATGATTGAGAAAGATTGAAGCATGTGACTGCACTTTCCCGGGGAGGGGGGGCGGCGGATGCACCCGCGTCCGCATCGATTCCGGCAACGGCATCGGGCCGGGTCGGTCACGCGGTACGCGCGACTCGCCGAGCCCGGTGACCGGTCAGCAGATGTGAGGGGACACGCCGTCAACCGGCGTACGGCCCGCGGACCAGGCTGTCGCCCGAGTGGTCCGGGCGGCCGTTGTAGGGCTGAACCGACACATCTACCACCGAGTACTCGTCGAGGTCGATGTTGTCGGGCACCGGCAGGGTGGCGTGGCCGTCGGCGCCGAGCACTCCCATCGACACCAGCTTGGTGTGGGTGCGGTCCATGAGCCAGACCTCGAAGTAGCCGGAGGTCCGCGGAAGGCCCTTGACCGTGACGTCGAGCGTGCGGTGCCCCGGGTCGTCGCTGAGGCGGGCGTAGCCGGCGGACTCGTCCTGGAGCGAGTCGAGTTGGCGGCCGTCGGCGGAGGAAGCGCCGGCGGAGGTGCGCATCGCCCACCAGGTGACGCCGCTCCCGGCGGCGGCACCGAGCAGCGCGGCGCAGGCGGCGACGGCGACGCCGAAACGGGCCAGGCGGCGATTCCCGCGCCGCGGTCGCCCGTCGGCCGTGCCGGAACCGGCGGAACGCGGCCGCTCGCGCCCGGCCGCCCGAATGCCGTGGTCGCCCGCCTCGGCCTTTCCCCCACCGGCGCTCTGCTCCAGCCCGAGCTCGTCGGCGATGGAGTCCCACAGGTCGGCGGGCGGGGAGGTCAGTTCGTGCTCGTGGATCGCGGGTGTCCTGAGGGTCGAGACCACACGCGTCAGTGCCGCCAGTTCCCGCGCGCAGTGCGCGCAGTGCCGCACATGGTCCTTCGCCGAGGGGGACGAGTCCTCCCCGAGCGCCATCAGGGCGAGTGTCTCCTCATCAAGGTGCTCCATCGTCCACCTCCAACCGGTTCCTGAGGCGTATCAGTCCACGCCGCGTGCAGCTCTTGACGGTGCCGAGCGGAAGCCCGGTGCGTTCGGCGATCTGACTCTGGGTGAGGTCTTCGAAGAAGGCCAACGTCAAGACAGTCTGTTGCTGTTCGGGAAGTCTCTCAAGCTCCTCCACCAGGAGAATGTGATCTACGACCGCGTCGGAGGGAGGAGTCCGGTGCGAGACCTCGGGCACGGCCGCGGCGGCCGCCTCCAGGTCCCTGGCGTGCCTCGAGCGCCGGGTCAGCGCGTCGGCCACCTTGTGGTGGGTGATCCCGAGGATCCAGGTCTTCAGGGCACCACGCCGCGAGTCGTAGCCCGCCCGGCCGCGCCAGGCGTCGACGAACACCTGCTGGGTGACGTCCTTGGCCTCCTCCGGATCTCCGACGCGCCGCAGGACGACCGTGAAGACGAGTGCGCCCCAGCGCCGGTACGCCTCGTTGAGGCACGCCTCGTCACCCGCGGTGAACCCGTCGCCGAGCTCGTCGTCGGGGACAGCCGTCACGCGGGCCACGGTGGCGGCCAGCACCTTGGCACCGCCCCACATCGCCCTCACGTTCTTGCTTCCACGGCCGTGACGACGAGGTTCTGCTGGTACCCGCCGGAGTCGGGGAGGTAGGCACCCGTGCAGGTGATGAGGGTGAGGACCGCCGGTCCCTCCCGCCGGAACGCACCGGACCCGGCCAGCGCGCTCTTGTCGATCGCGCGGCGGGCGGTGACGCGGTACTCGACCGTGCTGCCGTCGGCGCGCTCCACCAGAACCTGATCACCCGAGCGGACGTCGTTCAGGGCCACGAGGACGCCCAGCCCGCGGCCGTCGGAGTCGACATGACCGACCAGCACCGCGGAACCCTGCTTCGAGCCCGGCGGCGGAGAGAAGCGGTACCAGCCGACCCGTCGGGGATCGTCGGGAACTTCGACCTGTCCGTCGTCGGACACGGCGACGGGATCGATGGGCGCCGTCACGCCGAGGCGTGCGAGCGTCAGCGTCCGCGGCCCTGCGACCTGCGCCGGGACGGCGGGCGATCGCCCGGGCCCGCCGACCGACGCGACCGTGCGGGGTGTGGACGGCAGTGACCGGCTGTCGGCGCCGGCCCGCGCGGGGCCGAAGTCGGCCGGTCCGCTCACCGTCTGCCGGGATGTGTCCCGCACCAGCCACACGGTCGAGAGGGTGAGCCCCGCGACCGCGACGGCGAGTGCGGCGAGGAGACCCCGGCGAGACGACTTCATGATCATGCAGCGTCTTCTCTTCGCTCGTGGTCCGTGGTGTGCCGTCGGCTCCCGCGGCACACCACGGACCGGGGAGAGGTTCTGCGGTGCCGTGCCCGTCGGTACCGGGTGGGCTCAGCGTGCCGTGGCGCGCAGCCGGACCAGGACGCCCGCGACGCCGAGGGCGGACAGCGCACCGAGCGAGAGCGCCCCGATCGGGAGACCCTCGTTGTGTGCCGCGGCCTGTCCGCTCTCGCCCGCGGGAACGCCGCCCGGAGCCGAGTGCATGCCCTTCAGGGTCTGGGTCTTGAGGGCCAGGTTCTTGTCCTCGGCGCTGCCCCAGGCGTAGACGATGGTGTTGGTGCCCTCCGCCAGGTTCAGATCGGCCGGACCGATCGCGACCGTGTCGGTGCCCGCCAGGACCACGTCCGCGGAGACCGTTCCGGCGGCGACGTCGCCCTTGGCCTCCTTCGGGTTGACCAGATCCTTGAACACCGGTGTGCCGTCGGCCCGTACGTCGACCGCGGGCGCCGCCGCGACATGGCGGACGGTCAGGCGGGCCTGGCCGGCCGGCACCTTGGAGGTGTCGTTGACGAACGCGTCCAGCGTGGGGTCGCCGTCGGCGGTCAGATGGGCCACGAGGGTCGCGTTCGCCCCCGCGGGTACGTCGACGGTTTTCTCGATGGCCGGTGTGCCGTCGGGACCCTCGCCGTCCGGGAAGATCTTGATGTCGTAGGAGCCGGCGTCGAGTTTCATCGGGTCGGTCAGCGTGCCCGGCTTGAAGTCGGGAATCAGTTCGTCGTCACCCGCGTAGACGTCCACGGTGAGACCGGGCACGGCGTGCAGGACCGTGACGGTGGCCTGGTCCTCGGCGGCGCCCTGCAGTGCGAAGGCGGGTGCCGCGGCGGTCATGGACACGACGGCGGCGGCTCCGGCGGCCAGGGCGGCACTCTTCGTACGTGAGTTCATGGCGGTCTGTCCCTTCGGCTCAGGAATGACTGGCACTGTGAGGACACATTCCGCCGCACCCGCACGATCGGTTTCACTTCCCGCGCGGTCACTTGCGGGCGGGGGGCTGGGAGTGCTGCTCGCCGTCGGCTCCGGGCGCGCTCGTACGTCGACGGCGGCATGCCGGCGGTGATGGTGGCGTGTGGGCCCGACGCTGGACAGGACGGCTCGCCGCTCAGTTTCCGTATGCGTCCCGTCGGTGACGCGGCGAGGACCGGCCCGCGTTCCAGTCGGCCAGGCCGCCCGCGCCGAGGAGTCCGGTACCGACGGCGAAATCCGGTCCTGTGCGCTGCCGCAGTTCCCGCCGGGAGATGTGGGTGACCAGCATCGGGAAGACCGGGCGCAGCGGCTGGCACCAGCGCAGCCAGGGCGGCGCGTAGACGGCGGGGGCGCGTCGCTCGATGCCGGCGGTGAGCAGCCCGGCCACCCGCGCCGGGGTCTGCACACGCCGGGCGAACCAGGGCTGATGTGCGCGCAGGGCCCTGAGCACCGGGTTGTCGTCGAGTCCGTCGATCATGTCGGTTCCGGTCCAGTGCAGATACGCGATGCCGACGCCGATGCCCTCGGGCGCGAGTTCGCCGCGCAGGGCCTGGGCGAAGGACTCGGCACCCGCCTTGGAGGCGCAGTAGGCGCTCATCATGGGCGCGGAGCCGAACGCGGCGGTCGAGGCGATCTCCAGAAAGTAGCCGCGGCTGCGGGTGAGGTGGGGCAGGAAGGCCCTGGCGGTGTTCGCGGCGCCGAGCAGGTTGACCTCGACAACCCGTCGCCACAGGTCGGGATCGGTGTCGCGGAACGGCCCGCTGACGGCGATCCCCGCATTCGCCACCACCACGTCGGCGGGGCCGAGTCGAGCCTCGACCTCCCTCGCCGCGGCTTCGAGGCCGCCGAGGTCGGTCACGTCCACCTCTACACACAGGCCGGGCGAGGACATCCCCGCCGTCGCCTCGCGCAGCCTCTCCTCCTCGCGGCCGAGAAGCGCGACCCGCGCACCGGCATCACTCAGAGCGGCGGCGAGCGCCGCGCCCACCCCGCGGGCGGCCCCGGTGACGACGGCGACCCGTCCACGCAGGGGCGAGCCGTCCAGGGGCGGGCTCGGGACCAGGGCGACACGTCGGGAAGCCCGGGCGACATATCGGGAAAGGAATCCTCGGCCGCTCATTCCATGGTCCTCGCCCTCTGTCTCCGTCGGCCACCGCCGGATCAGCCACGGCTACGAGTCACCCGGAGTACTGAGGCGATCTCGACTCACACCGAGTGCTGAGGCGATCTCGATCCCGCCGATCGCTCCGTGCCGTTGCCGGCACCTTGTTCACCACGCTGTTTTCGGGGCGACGCATCTCGCCGGATGCAGGACAAACGGGCGACGACCGACCTCGGCTGCGCCAGGAAAGGCATCCAGGTCAACACGGGGCGTCTGGAACAGGTGTGACACACGCATTGACATCACACCTTGCCGCCTCGACTATGACCGGGTGGTCATATGACCGCCCGGTCACCTCTGGAGTGCCGATGCCAACGCCTACCTGGGCTCGCCTGTCTCCGGCCCGCCGCGAGCGCATTCTCATCGCGGCGATGGACGAGTTCGGCACGCACGGCTACTCGACAGGCAGCCTGAACGTCATCGCCCGCGAGGCAGGCGTCGCAAAGGGATCCCTGTTTCAGTACTTCGCCGGAAAGCTGGATCTGTTCACCTATGTCGCCGAGCAGACCTCTTTGCGCGTGCACGAAAACCTGAGGCCCTGGCTCGAGAGTTATGACGGCACACGCGGCTTCGCCGGCCATTTCCTCGATGCCCTGGATGCCTGGGTGGTCTATTTCGCGGAACATCCGCTGGAACGCGGTGTCACGGCAGCGACCAATATGGAAATGGACCCGGCCGTCCGTGCCGCCGTGCGCACACCCGTGAACGACCTCTATATGACGAGCCTGCGCCCACTTCTCCAGCAAGCGGTCGACCTGGGCCACCTGCGGAAGGACTCCGATCTGGAGGCCCTGCTCGCTCTCCTGCTGACGATCCTGCCGAACCTGGCGCTGCTCGCGCACACCCCCGGGCTGACGGGCCCCATGCCTCTGCTGAACGTCCCTCCACAGGTTCGGCGGGAAAACCTCCAGCGGCTCATCGCGCCCCTGCTCTGCAGCTTCACGCCGCACGAAGCGTGAGAGGCGTTTCCGGTTCCGGCGCTCGAGTTCCACGTGTCTCCCGGACGCCTCTCCTGCCATGCGCCACGTCAATCGTTCCGTCACAGAAGGGTGAGGCTATGCTCCGCTCCACCGTACGGATCATCACCGCCGTGCTGCTGGCCGTCGCGGCCGGCATGGGATTCACTCCCGCCGCCGGCGCCTCGACAGCGAATCCCGTAGCGCCGCAGGACCTGTCCGAACCCGGTGTCCACGCGGTGGCCTACACGGATCTGACCGTGTCGGCCTCCGGCCGGTCGTACAGCGCACGTGTCTGGTATCCCGGAGCCTCGGCAGGTGCGAACGCGCCGGTCGCAGCCGGTGTCCACCCGGGGCTCGCCTTCGGGCACGGGTTCTTCCAGGGCATCACTCAGTACGAATCCCTGCTCAGGCACTACGCGTCCTGGGGATTCATCACCGTGGTACCGAAATCGCAAGGCGGCCTGTTCCCCAACCACTCCGCCTTCGCGGACGATCTGAACGCCGCGCTCACCTGGCTCACCACACAGAACAGCACCAGCGGCTCCCGTTTCACGGGCGCGGTCGCCACCTCCAGCCTGGGCGTCTCCGGGCACTCCATGGGCGGCGGCGCCGCCCTGCTGGCCGCGAGCCGCAACCCCGCGGTCAAGAGCGTGTCGACACTGGCGGCGGCGGAGACGAACCCCTCGGCGGTCGCCGCCTCGGGGACGCTCAGGACCCCCGCGCAGTACCTCGGTGGCAGCGAGGACAGCATCGCCGGGGTCGCCGACCACCAGCAGAAGATGTACGCCGCGAAGCCGGCACCTGCCCAACTGCGCGTCATCACCGGCGGCTTCCACTGCGGCTTCGAGGACAGCTCCGGCTTCGGCTGCGACAGCGGCAGCATCTCCCGCCCGGTACAGCAGAAGGCCACACGGGGCGTCACAACCGCCTGGCTGCTGTACACACTTGTCGGCCGGTCCTCGCTGTACGACGAGGTGTGGGGCTCAACGGCCCAGAATCTGCCGGGCGTTGTGTTCTCCGGCAAGCCTTGAGGTCCCTCTGACGTCCAGTCGCCGAGCGCGGTGACGCAGGGCGGGCGGCTCCTCGCTCTCGGTCGAGGAGCCGCCTGACCGCCGTTCGAGCCGTTCGAGAAGTCCGGGCCGTCCGCGGTCGGCAGCGATCGCGTCCGGGCGGTCCGCGGTCGGTGACGATCCGCGCCGCCAGGGCGACGAAGGTCTCCCGACTGACCGGGATCCTGCATTCACACACGGTCGCCGATCTGTCGACAAAGCGGCCCAGCAAGCGGGTGCGGCCCGGCGGGCGGATCATGGGGATGTGGACGCGGGGCTGGCAGCCGTGAGGCCACGGCTGCAGGGGCCGACCGCGGCACCGCACCTGTCCAGGGGCAGCGGCGTGCCGCGTCGCTGCCTGGCGCTCCCACGCCGGGACGTCCTTCCGCGACGGTTCCGAGCCCGTCTTCCCTGGCCATATGCCTGCCACCGCATGCAGGGGATGCCCGGGGGCGGGCCGGACGCAGCGGCGCACGCGACCGCGCTCCACGTACGCGCCTGCCCCGACGGTCTGCCCGCGCACGGGCCCACGGCCGCCGGGGTGAGGAGCGCACGGTGAGCGAGCCCGTGGAAGAACTCGTCAGCGGCGCCGCCCGGGACGCGGGAGGCTGGATGGGGGCGCTGCCGGTGGCACAGGTCGCCACGAGCGCCGACGGCACGATCGTGCGCTGGAACCGGGCCGCGCAGGAGCTGCTGGGCCACAGCCCGCACAACGTGATCGGCCGGCACATCGCCGAGCTGCTGCATCCCGGCGCGGACCGGAGTCTGGGACGGTCGCTCTGGGAGGCGGCCGCCTCCGGCCGGGGCGTCATGGGCACCGTCACCGCCTGGCACGCGGACGGCCACCCGGTCGAGCTGGAGATATGGGCCAGTCCGCTGCCCGACCGGCACGAGGACACCTCGGCCGTCGTGGTGTTCGCCGCCGACGCCCACGCCGCCCGCCGTATCCGCGGCTCCTCCGCCGTGTGGGACGGGCTGTTCGCCCGCTCTCCGGTCGGTATCGCCGTCCTCGACACCGAGCTGCGGTTCCTGCGGGTCAACGCGGCGCTGGAGAGGATGAACGGCCTGCCCGAGTCCGCCCACGTGGGCCGCCGCCTCTCCCAGCTGCTGCCCGAGGTCAACGCCCACGACATGGAAGAGGCGATGCGCACCGTCATCGCCAGCGGCCGGCCGGTGCTCGATCGCCGCCGGGCCGGGCGAACCCCGGCCGACCCCGACCGGGACAAGGTCTGGTCGTGCTCCTACGTCCGTGTCGAGGACCCCGCGGGCCGGCCGATCGGAGTGATCGCCTCCTTGCTCGACATCACCGAACAGCAGCGCGCCCACACCGAGGCGGAAGCAGGGCGCCGCCGCCTCGCCCTGCTCAGCGAGGCCTCGATCAGGGTCGGCTCCAGCCTGGAGCTGGAACGCACCGCCCAGGAGCTGGCCGACCTCGCGGTGCCCCGGCTGGCCGACGCCGTCACCGTCGATGTGCTCGACTCCCTCGCCCGCGGCGACGAACCGGGCCCGGGGCTCGCCGGCGGGGTGGCGCTGCGCCGCCTGGGCAAAGCGCCGCTCACCGGCTCCTCGGTCACCACCGCCCTGGCGCCGCTCGGCCGCACGCTCACCTTTCCGGCCGCGGCCCCTTACAGCCAGGTCCTCGCAGGCCGGCACCCGTACCTGCTGGCCCGCCTCGACGCCGACGCCGTAGCCCCGGCCGCACGCCACACCAGCAGGCCCGCCCACCTGCTGACACTGGGCGTGCACTCGTTCATGATGATCCCGCTCGTGGCCCGAGACCTCGTCCTGGGCGTCGCCACCTTCTACCGCACGCAGCCACTCGGCCCCTTCGACGGCGACGAGGCCGCCCTCGCCGCCCAGATCGCCGCCCGCGCCGCGCTCAGCATCGACAACGCCCGCCTCTACCACCGCGAACACGACACCGCCGTCACGCTGCAGCGCAGCATGCTGCCCCAGCACATCACGCCACCGGCGGGCATCGAGGTCGCCCACCGCTACCTGCCCGCCAGCGACGTCAACGAGGTCGGCGGCGACTGGTACGACGCGCTGTGCCTGCCCGCCGGCAAGGGCGCTCTGCTGATCGGCGACGTCATGGGCCACGGCATGGTCGCCGCGGCCGTCATGGGACGGCTGTCCGCGAGCATCCGGGCGCTGGCCCGCCTCGACCTCGAACCGAAGGAGATCCTGGCCCAGCTGGAAGCCGCTCTGGAGGATCTGGCGGAGCCGATGCTCGCCACCCTCCTGTACGTCGTCGTCGACCCGGCCACCGGCCACTGCCGCATCACCCGGGCAGGTCACCCCCCTCCCGCGCTGGTCACCCCCGACGGCGAAGTCCGCCTCCTCGATGTACCGCCCGGGACACCCCTCGGCGTCGGCGGCACCCGCTACACCACCACCGATCACATCCTTCTGCCCGGCAGCATCCTCGTGCTGTACACCGACGGGCTCATCGAATCGCGCAGCAGCGACATCGACGAACGCCTCGACGAACTCACCGACGCCCTGGCCGAGCCCAGTCCCTCCCTGGACGCCATGTGCGACAGCCTCCTGGCCCGCCTCGTCCCGGCCTCCGCCGACGACGACATCGCCCTGCTCGTCGCCCGTACACGGCCCATTCCGTGACAGGGCGCACGGCAGCGGGCACGTGCGCGTGACCATCCCGGTCACCGGGGCCCTGCCATCCGCTGACGCGGACGCACGTCGGCCCCGCACCGCCTGTCGGCAGGGCGGGGCCGTCGGATCACTCGGCCGCGTACGGAGAGACGGCGGCCTGCGTGCGGATGGCGGGCAGCTCGTCGTACAGCTTCTGTCCGGGGCACAGCGTGGCGTAGCCGTCGCGGTGACCGGAGACGGTGTGCAGCGTGGCGCGCTCGCCGGCCTTGTAGACACCGGTGTCACCGGCCGCGGTGAGCGTCACCTGGGCCTGCGGGTCGACGCCGTCCAGACCGAGCTTCCAGGCGGCGACGTCGGCGACGGCCGACAGGGCGGCGGGTGTCGGGGTGCCGCCGTTCTCGTAGTCGCCGAGCAGGGAGATGCTCGAGGACACACCGTTGAAGCCGTAGGTGTGGGCGCCACGCACCCGCTTGTCGACACCGCCGGCGCGGCCCTCGAAGACCGTGCCGCACTTGTCCACGAAGAAGTTGTAGCCGAGGTCGTTCCAGCCGTTCGTCTGTACGTGGTAGACGAAGATCGCGCGGATGATCGCGGGTGAGTCGGCGCAGGTGTAGTCGTTGGTGCCGGCCGTGTGGTGGACGAAGAACGCCTCCACCTTGCTGATGTACTCCGCGGGGTCCTTCACCAGCGACTCGTCGGCACCCCAGCCGGCCCGGCTCACGATCGCGGGCGCGGTGGGAGCGGCGGGGCTCGTCGACTCCGCAGGTGCGGACGTGGTGGGTGACTCGACCGGGGCACTGGTCTCAGCGGACGGGCTGGCCTCGGCGGGCGGGCTGGTCTCCGTTTCCGGGCCGGTCTCCGCCGGCGGGTTGTCCGTCGGCGTGGCCTCGGTCGGCTCGGCCGTGGCCTCCGACGGCGACTCGACGGGGGCGGACGACGACGTCTCGGCGGGGGCGGACGACGACGTCTCCGCGGGGGTGCTCGTGGCCTTCGGCGTGTGCTTGCCGGGCTTTGCCGCCGCGCTCTTGCTCTTGTTCCCGGTCGTCGTCCCGGGGTCGACCATGTCCAGGCGCAGCCCCGCGGGTACGGCCGTCTGCTCGCCGTCGGCCAGGACGCGGGCCTCCACCGCGTCCGAGGGCCCCGTCCACAACGGCTCTGAGGCGCCGCGGGTGTCGGCCGCGCTCGTCTCGTCCGTCTCCGGCGCCACGATGTCGAGATCGAGATCGCGCCATTCGGACCACACGCCGGTCTCGGAGCTGCGGGTGCGGATCTGAGCGGTGCCGTCGAATTCCTTGGTGTGATCCGCCCAGGAGACGCCGATCAAGGAGAAGGCCTCGGTCTGCGTGCGCGGCACGGTGCGCTTGGCCTGGCCGGTGCCGGTGAACGCCATGGTCTCGGCACTCGCGGGCCGGTTCGTCTCGCCGCCGGAGCCCTCGCCGGGACCCGTGGCCCCCGCGACCGTGGCCACGCCGGCACCGCCGAGTACGGTGACGCCGACGGCCAGCCAGGTGATGCGGGAGCGGCCGAGTGTGCGGCGCGCGCGGGTTCTTCTGGGGCTCATGTGTTTCCCTGTCCTCGTTCGCTTGCGGTGGTGCCCGAGAGGGGCCGTGGTCAGCCCACGGCGGAGTCGTCCGACTCAGGGCTGGACTCGGCAGCGGGCAGTACGCCGGTGCAGGTGGCGCGGCCGAAGTCGCCGCTGGCGGTGGCGCTCTGGAGGTGCCGGCCCTGTACGGCGACGGCACAGCGGGCCTGGCCGCCCGTCTCACCGAGCACGATGCTGACGACGGGGCTGCGGCCGAGCGGAACCGGCACGGTCTTGCGCCAAGGCAGGGTGGCCGCCTTCACGACGGTCGCCGTGCCCGACTCGCTGCGCGCCTGGTACGTGATGTCTGCGGTACCGGTCCCGGTCACTTCGTAGGTGACCGAGGCGGAGGGCACCGCGCGCTTCCTCTCCTTCTCCTCGTCGCCCGTAGAGAGCAGCCCGAACAGCAGGAGTCCGCCGCACGCGGCGAGAACCACGGCGGCCGTGACGACCCCGGCACGGTCCGGGCGGCGGCCGGGCCGGGCGCCCCCTTGTCCTGTCGCTGACGGTTCTTCGGATTTCTCGGACTCCGCCCTCGCGTCACCCATGAATTCGCCCCCTCGGCAGGTGAATTGAGCGTACACCGGCTCGCTCGAGCCGAGACAGCCGGGTTATACCTCATCTCTGCGGGCGCTTTCCAGCGAGCGGAAATTTCGGGCAGAAGAGGCTGCCCATATGGCCGTTTTGCAGGAGCTCCAGCAGCAAGTGGCCGCATTGTCGCAACACTTGACTTTCCATCAGCTGAATGACTAGACCTCTGCACCCACCGCGTCCGGCCTCGACAGGAGCCTTCTCGGCCCCTCGGGTAAATGCGGTGGATTTCAACGACGGTTGATGGAAAGGTTTGGCGTGAGTAACAGATGGGGCAAGGCACTGGCGTGCCTTGTGGCGGCCACGGTGACGAGTTCACTGCTGCCACAGGTCGCTTATGCCGCGTCCGGTTCCGATGACGACGGCGGTTTCGTCGACGGCATCGCGAGCTGGATCGGGGACGACGAGGACCAGGAGCCGGCGGAGCCGGCTTCGCACGACGAGGCGGGTGTCGCAGAACGGCAGAAGCTGCCGAAGGGCAAGGTGACTCCCAAGCCGAAGCGCGTCAGGGAACTCACCGCGCGGCGTACGGCGTACAGCCGGTTCTGGCAGTTGTCGGACGGACGGGTGCAGGCCGAGGTGTCGGCAGTGCCGACCTCGTACCGCACGGGCAAGGCGTGGCGGGCCGTCGAGACCCAGGTGGGGAAGTCGGCCCGTGCCGGATTCCTGTTCGCCAACACCACCAACACGACACGCAGTTGGTTCGGCGAGGACGCGAGCCGCATGGTCCGGGTGGAGTCCTCCGACGGCCACGCGGTCACCTTGGGCCTGGAGGGGGCGGAGAAGCTCTCCCCCGTGGCGAAGGGTGACACCGTCACCTACCGCGACGCGGTCTCCGGCGCCGACCTGTCGTACGAGGTCGGCGCGGGCAGGGTGAAGGAGAACATTCTCCTGGCCGAACAGCCCGACGGTCCGGTGAAGTTCGTCTTCGACCTGGACACGGACGGGCTCACGCCGAAGGCGGCGAAGGACGGCTCCATCGCCTTCTACGGCGAGGGCACCAGCCCGGTTCTGGTCATCCCGGCACCGTTCATGGCCGACACGAGAAAGGACGCCGAGTCCCCCTACGGCACCGCCTACAGCACCGCCGTGCAGCAGTCGCTGTCACGTGACGGCAAGGCCTGGAAGCTCACCGTCACACCGGACGCGAAGTGGCTTGCGGCGCCGGAGCGGCAGTACCCGGTCACGATCGATCCGACGATCCAGATCGCTCCGACGCCGTCGACGGCTCAGGACGTGATGATCTCCTCGGACGGTCCCGGGTCGAACTACGACACCAACTGGCGTCTGTCGGTCGGCAACACCTCCACCGGCTCCTCGCGCGCGCTGGTGAAGTTCCCGCTGACGGGGGTGCCCGCCGGCACGCGGCTGGACGCCGCCGAGCTGAAGCTGTACTACGACCAGACCCACACAGCAGGTGACACCGAGGTCCATCTGGAGGCCCACCGGGCGACCCAGGACTGGCGCGAGGACACCGCGACCTGGAACAGCGCCAACGGCATCACCGGTGAGCTGTCGGGTACGTCGGTCCTGGTCGACGACGGGGACGCGGGCACGACCGCCGCGTCCGGTTCGTGGCCCGCGTCGGGGAACACGGCGTACACGCAGTACGCGGTGAACCAGGACTACCTGTACAACAAGGACTCGGTGGCCGGGAACACCTACACCTGGCAGCCGAACCTCCCCGAGGACGGCGACTACCAGGTCCAGGTGCACTACGTGCCCGCCCCGGACCGTGCCACCAACGCCCCCTACACGCTCACCTACAACGGCGGGTCGAAGGCCTACACCGTCAACCAGCAGTCCGGTACCGGCGGTGTGTGGAAGACGCTGGGCACGCACCCGTTCAAGGCGGGCACGGCCGGCAGGATCGTCCTCGGTGACGGTCCGGCGTCGACGACGACGGCGGTGCTGGCGGACGCGGTGCGCTTCACCAAGGGTGGTGTGGTCACCAAGCCGCCGTCCGAGGTGAACGTCTGGCACTCCTTCCCTGTCACCAGAACCGTCCAGTCGTGGATCGACGGGGCGAACAGCAACTACGGTTTCGTGGTCAAGGCGGCGGACGAGTCCGCCAACGCCCCCAAGGGCGGACCTCGTTACGAGGGAAGCGAGTTCGGCTACGGCGGCGAGACCGCGAACTACCCCCGCCTGCTCCTGACCTACGGCCGGCCGGGTGTCGAGCTCGAAGCGCCGACGACGATCCACGACACGGGTGCGGAGCTGAAGTGGTCGGCGTACTCCGATCCCTCCGCCGCGACCGGTGACGACATCGTCGAGTACCAGGTCCACCGGTCGATCTACCAGACGTTCACGCCTTCGGCGGCGACCCTGGTCTCCCCTGTGTCCAAGTCCCTCACCCAGTACACGGACACCTCGGCGACGCCGACGGCCGCGGACAGCGCGGACCCGTTCGGGCGGGCGTACTACTACCAGGTCGCCGTCAAGACCGCCGACGGTCAGGTGACCGGCGCGCCGACACAGCTGGTGCGCCTGCCCAAGGCCGGCCGCACCACGAAGATCATCGAGGCGGGGCAGGACACCACGCTGTCCCAGACGGAGTCGACGCTCCCGCACGACACGCTCACGGACGGGGTGGCCCAGAACTGGCTGGCGGTGGGCAACAACTCGCCCACCTACGGCGACACCCGTGCGCTGCTGAAGTTCCCGGCCCTGTCCGGGATCCCGGCCGGCGCGCGTGTGCTGGACGCGACGATGCGGATGTGGGGCACGCAGACCACGACGGAGAACACCGGCGCCGTCTACGAACTGCGGCCGCTGACCCGCGACTTCGACGAGGCGTCGGCGACGTGGGCGAAGGCGAACTCCGGCACCGACTGGACCACCGCCGGCGGCGACTTCGGCGCCACGGTCGCGGACACCGCCCCGGCCATGAGCAACGACCCGGCCCGTCACGACTGGAGCGTCACCTCCCTGGTGCAGGGCTGGGTGACCACACCCGCCTCCCAGCAGGGCGTGCTGGTGAAGATGACCGACGAGAGCCTGAAGCAGGAACGCACGGTGTTCCTGTCCTCCGAGGCGAGGGAGAAGAAGCTGCGCCCGCGTCTGGTCGTCACCTACATCGACTCCACCACCGAGTCGACGTACTACGCGCCCAGGACTCCTGCCCGGATGACCCCGAACTCCGCGTACACGGTCGAGTTCACCCTCACCAACACCACCGACACGGCCTGGGCCGCCGGTGAACGCGAGCTGTCCTACACCTGGAAGCTCCCGGACGGCACGGACGTCACCAACGGCGGCAACCAGGTCGCCACGGCCCTCCCGGCCCTCTCGCCGGGCCAGTCGACCCTGGTACAGGCGCAGGTCAAGACGCCGGTCAACAGCGACAGCGGCAACAAGCGCACCGACTACGTCCTCGGCTGGGACGTCCGCAAGGTCTCGGACGGCAGCTGGCTGTCGGCGGGCACCGGCGGCATCCCGGCCCTCGAGCAGAACGTGGCGGTCGAGGACCCTACGTCCAACTCCCTGGGCCTGGAGAAGTTCTACTCCTACACGGGCAAGAACACCGGTGCCGGTGCGTCGGTGATGAACAATCTCGCCTCCGGCAACAGCGTGTGGTCCTACAACGCCTTCACCAACCCCGGACGCGGCCTGACCACCTTCGCCCGCTTCTCCTACAACTCCCTCGACACCAGCGACACGGTGCTCGGCGCGGGCTGGTCCGGGCAGCTCGCGGGCCCGGTCCGCCTGGGTGCGCCGCTGGACTTCCACCCCAACCCCAGCGCGAACGCCCGTGAGATCCGCCTGCCGGACGGCGACGGCACCACGCACGTGTTCACCAAGCAGGAGGACGGCACCTGGAAGGCGCCGGCGGGCGTCCACTACCGGATCACCATGAAGCCGGGCCTGGACTGCACCCCGGACAAGGACCCGGTCCCGGACGCCTGGACGCTGCTGCGTCCGGACGGCACCCGCTTCCTCTTCGGCTGCGACGGCTACCTGACCTCGGTGGTCGACAAGAACGGCAACACGCAGACGTACACCTACGAGGAGCGCAAGTCCAACAACAAGCCGGTCAAGTTCCTCTCCTACATCACCGACCCGGCAGGGCGGCAGTCGCTGACCGTGGAGTACTACTCCAAGGCCGAGGCGTCCAGCCCGAAGATCGCCGACCACGTCAAGTCGATCACGGACATCTCGGGATCGGTCAGCGGCCTCCCGGTACGCAAGCTCGGCTTCGAGTACTCCGACCAGGGTCTCCTCACCAAGCTCACGGACGGCACGGGTTCTGCCCAGCCCAAGGTGTTCGCCTTCACCTACGACGCCACCCAGGGCAACAAGAACGTCAAGCTCGTCACCGCCACCGACCCGCGTGGCCATGACACCATGCTCGACTACCACGCCCCGCAGGCAGGCGACGACCCCAAGTACCACTGGTGGACCAAGAAGATCACCGACCGTCTCGGCGGTGACACTCTCTTCGCGTACGCGGCGAACACCACGAACACGAAGTTCACCGACACCACGGTCACGGACGCCGAGAACCACGCGACCGAGTACGTCACCGACGACTTCGGACGCCCGGTGCAGACCGTCAACGCCAAGTCCCAGACCACGAAGATGAGCTGGGACGCCGACAACAACGTCACCTACCTCGAAGAGGACAACGGCGCCAAGACCGCCTTCTGCTACGACCAGAAGACCGGTTACCCCCTCTGGGAGCGCGACGCCGAGAACAACAGGAACGGCGTCCCGACGGCCTCGGAGTGCGCGCCCGGTACCTATCCGGCCGACACGGCGAGGTTCGAGTACCAGACCCGCGCCGACGGTTTCGCCGCGGACCTGTTCCGCAAGACCTCTGCCGAGGGTCGCGTCTGGCAGTTCGGCTACGACATGTACGGAAACCTCAAGACGGTCACCGACCCCAAGGGCGTCGCGACCGCCACCGCGGACGACTACACCACCAAGTACGAGTACGACGCCTACGGCCAGTTGACCAAGGCGACCGACGCCAACGGCAACCCGACGGCGTACTCCGCCTTCGGCCCGACCGGGTACCCGAACCGCGTCACGGACGCGAAGACCTTCACCACGGACTTCGTCTACGACGACCACGGCCGGGTCACGAAGGTCACCGACGCGAACCAGAAGATCACCACGCAGACGTACGACGTCTACGGTCGCCCGCTGGTGAAGACGGTGCCGAAGAAGCAGGACACCGGTGCCCTCATCACCACTCCGGCACCCGAGTACGACGCCAACGACAACGTCACCAGGTCCACGGCACCGAACGGCGCCGTCTCCACAGCCGTGTACGACAAGGCGGACCAGATCGCCTCTGCGACCGCCCCGGTGAACAACCTCACCGCTCCGCGCACCACGACGTACACCTACGACAAGGTCGGCAATCTCAGGACGACGACCGAGCCCAAGGGCACGGCGACGACGACGGTCGCGACCGACTACCTCACCACCAACCACTACGACGAGATCTACCAGCTCACCTCCGTGATCAACGCGGCCGGTGACAAGATCAGCTACGAGTACGACAACGTCGGCAACATCGTCACGGTCGTCGACCCGAAGAAGAACGCGACAGCCGACACCACCGACTACAGCAGCCGGACGGCCTACGACCTGAACCACCGTGCCACCGTCGTCACCGACGCGGCCGGCAAGACCACCAAGCAGGGCTACGACAAGGACTCCCTGGTCACTTCGGCCACCGACCCGGAGAACAACACCACCACCATCACCTACGACGAGCGCGGCAAACAGACCGAGGTCAAAGTGCCGCACTCCGGCACCACCCCGATCACCTACCGCACGACCAGGTACGAGTACGACCAGGCAGGCAACACTGTCAAGGTCATCACCCCGCGCGCCGTCGCGGCGGGCACGACCACGGCCTTCACGGCCCGAACCGACTACGACGAGCTGAACCGTCCGGTCAGGCAGTACCAGCCCTACGACCCGGCCGACTCCCGCTACAACAGTCCGAACGTCTACACGGAGACGGTCTACGACAAGATCGGCAGGGTCGCGAAGACCTCGCTGCCGCCGTCCGACGGCGAGACCGTCCGCAACGACACGTCGTACAGCTACTTCGACAACGGCTGGGTGGAGTCGTCCACGGACCCGTGGGACATCGCCACCGCCTACGACTACAACGAGGTCGGGCAGCAGACCAGGCGCACCGTGACCTCGGCGGGCGGTTCGTCCAACCGCACGATGACGTGGTCCTACTACGCCGACGGCAAGCTGAAGGCGAAGTCCGACGACGGCGTCCCGGTCGGTCAGTCGGTCGTCCTGGTCGACAACTCCGACACCCAGAACACGTCCTCCACCGGCACCTGGACCAAGGCGACCGCCACCGGCCAGCACGGCTACGACCACCGCATCCACGCGGCGGGCACCGGCACGGACGCGTACACCTGGACCCTGAACATCCCCAAGGACGGCACGTACACCGCGTACGTGAAGTTCCCGAAGGTCACGGGCGCCGCGACGAGCGCCAAGTACACGGTGACGCACGACGGCGGTACGTCCGACAGGACGATCGACCAGAACGCCACCGCGAATCAGGGCACTTGGGTGTCGCTGGGCGCCTACGCCTTCAAGCAGGGCAATGCCGCCAAACTCCAGCTGTTCCAGAACAGCGGCGGACCGGTCGTGGCGGACGGCGTCAAGCTCGTCCGCAGCACCAGCGGCGAGCCCGCCGACACGGAGAAGACCGACTTCGCCTACACCTACGACCTCAACGGCAATCTGACCAAGATCGACGACACCTCGTCGACCGCGAGGATCGACGCCTACACGGTCGCCTACACGGGCCTCAACCAGGTCCAGAAGGTCACCGAGGCACTCGCAGGCGCCGAGAAGAAGACCACGTCGTACACCTACGACGCCAACGGCCAGCCCGAGACGGTCACCCACCCCGACCAGTTCTCCAAGTACACCTACGATCTGCGTGAGCTGGTCAAGACGATCTCCGTCGGCAAGAGCGCGACGGACACCGGCCCGAAGGTGACGTCGTACATCTACTCCGACCGCGGCCAGCGGGTGAAGGAGACCAAGGACAACGGCAACACCGTCGACTACACCTACTTCCTCGACGCTGCCGTGAAGACGTCGACCGAGAAGAAGGCCGACGGCGCCCTCGTCGCCTCGCACACCTACGCCTACGACGCCAACGGCAACAAGGCGCAGGACGTGACGAAGAAGATGAACGCCGACAACAACACGGCCTATCTCGAGTCGACGACCGACTACACCTACGACCCGGCCGACCGGCTGAAGGAGACGGTCAAGACCGGAAACGGCGCCGGCACGGAGACTTACGTCCACGACGACAACGCCAACGTCATCCGGCAGACGGTCAAGAACGAGACCACCGAGTTCGAGTACGACCGCAACAGGCTGCTGACCGCCACGGTCTCCGGGGCCACGGCGAACTACAACTACGACCCGTTCGGCCGCCAGGAGTCGGTCACCGCGAGCGGTCAGGTCATCGAGCGGAAGGTCTACGACGGCTTCGACCACGTCGTCGAGGACCAGAAAATGGTCTCCGGCGGTGCGCTGGAGACGACGAGGTACACCTTCGACCCGCTCGACCGCACCTCGTCGAAGACCGCCGACGGCAAGACCACCACGTTCAACTACCTCGGCCTGTCCAAGGAGGTGCTGAACGAGGAGGTCTCCGGAGCCCTGACCAAGTCCTACCAGTACAGCCCCTGGGGCGAGCGCCTGTCGCAGATCAAGCACAACACCGACGGCACGACCGAGGACAGCTACTACGGCTACAACAGCCACACCGACGTCGAGACACTCACCGACGAGGACGGCAACACCAAGGCCACGTACGGCTACACCGCCTACGGCTCGGACGACGAGTCGGAGTTCACCGGTATCGACAAGCCCGACGCGGGCGACCCGACCAAGGAGGAGTACAACGCCTACCGCTACAACTCCAAGCGCTGGGACTCCCGTTCCGAGACGTACGACATGGGCTTCCGTGACTACAGCCCGGACCTGAACCGCTTCGTCACCCGGGACATGTACAACGGCGCACTGGCGGACATGGAGCTGGCGGCCGACCCGTTCACCGGGAACCGCTACGCGTTCACCGGCGGCAACCCGATCAGCTTCATCGAGATCGACGGACACCTGTCGTGGGGCGATGTCACCGACACCTTCGAGAAGGTCGTCAGGGGTGGCACGAAATTCGGCGCCAAGAGGAATCCCATCGGACTGGTGATCGAGGTGGGAAGCTTCGTCCTGGGAGTCGAGAGCCCCGTCGATCAGGGCGTCGACGCGCTCCTCGACGAGATATTCGGCGGTGGCGGAGGGGGCAAGGCCACTTGGCGCCCGATGGCTTCCGACGACTGCGACGAGGATCAGCTCCTCACTTCCGTAGGATGTGAGGACCCCGCTGACACGCTGCAAAGGGTCACCGACGAAGTGCACCAGGAGTTCCAGAAGAACCCGCAGAGCTATCTCGACGAGCTCACTCCGGCCGAGCGTGCCGCGACGGAAGCCGATCCGAAGTTCGCCCAGGCGAGCTACGGCAAGGCCATGGAGCGGGCGGTGGCCAGGCACCCGGACGTCCAGCCGCACTTCGAGCACGTGGGTGGAGCCGGCAATCCTGACTTCCTGCTGGTGACCCGTCACGGGGTGTCGCCCTACGAGCTCACCACGAACAGCAACGGGGCGTTCCTCGGCCACGTGAACCGGTGGTACGTCGAGCCGCTCACGTACATCACCTACCCGTCTGTGCCATTTGGATTTGGGGTGCTCCCGTAGCTCATGAAGTTTCAGGAACGGCGTCAGAGGATTTCAGGCGTGACCAGCGGGCCGGGCGCGCGAGTGACCGGCACGGACTGGGAGAGGGTCCAGTTCCTCAACTGTGTTTCGAGGTGCACTCCTGATCCCCGGGATCGTCTGCGGGTGACCGGGGTGAATCTGGTCGACTGCAGCGAGAAGGGCTGTTACGTCGAGGGTGCGATGCTGACGGACGTCACGGTGGACGGCCTCCTCGTCGAGGAGGCGATGCCACTGAAGCTGGCAGGCTGCGTGTTCCATCACGTGACACTGCGCGGTGAACTCGGACAGATCATGATCCGTCCGAAGCTGCACATGGCCTACCGGCAGTCGCAGCCTTCCTACGACGCCGCCAACTCTGCGGCGTACGAAGAGATCGACTGGGCCCTCGACATCTCCGGCGCGCGAGGATGCGCGGTGGACGTGCAGGGGATTCCGAGCCGATTGATCCGCAGAGATCCTGAGACCCAGGCCGTCATGACCTTCGAGCAGGCACTCGGGGGAGCATGGCGGGAGGTCGACCTGGCCGGTACGCCCTTCGGCGTGCACGCCAAGATCATCCTCGAGACGGGCGCGGAGGACATGGTGCTCGCGGCCGATCACAGCAGTGCCAACTTCGCCCATCAGGTGGCGAAGCTGGCGGAACTGCGAAAGCTCGGCTGCGTGCTGCCCGACTGACGCGGACTCGGTGCTTTTTGCCGGCGACCCCTAGCCTTTGCCCCCGGGTGGTGGGGGGGGCCCCCCCCCTGAGAAGCCCCCCCCTTGCGCGGGGGGTGCTCCCCCTCTCCCCTCCGCCCACCCACCTTGGCGGAACTCCGAACCGACGCCTCGGCCC
>NZ_JBVJGZ010000009.1:78135-101757 GCF_055587025.1 Streptomyces sp. NPDC048600
GGATAGGAGTACGGGCGCTCTCCTGCAGCCGGGCCACCCGCCGCCCCGTCTCCTTTCGCCTCCCCACCCCATAGGAGTGGTATCCCTGCATTGCCCCATGCCCCCACCAGGGCATGGCACCGGCCGTCTCCCACGAACGGCGCCCACGGCCAAGGGCCGCGGTCAGCTCTTGCCGAGCCACGTCCGGTCGTCCCCGCGTGTACGCAGGACGGTCAGGCGGCGGTTGTACTCGTCCTCGTCGATCTCGCCGCGGGCGAAGCGCTCGGCGAGCAGTTCCTCCGCGGTGGCCGCCCGCGTGCCGGGGCTCGTCCCGGTGTCGCCCGCTCGGGTCAGGGCACGCAGGAGCAGGGCACCGAGGGTGATGATCAGCACCCAGAAGAGAACCATGCTCGCGGACATGGCGAACCAGCCCCATCCGCTGACATCGTGGTCGTACCAGAACATCGCGGTCACCCGCTTCCTCGTGGGCCGCGGACCGGGCCGACGACTGTGCCTTCCCGGCCGCCTCACCTTCACGATCGACCCTGCCGAGCGGTGCGTCATGGGCCGATGGGGTCAACGAGCCCGGCCACTGGGCCCCTGCTCAGCGGGGGTATCGGGCCGAGGCCCGTCGGCGGGGTGGGCGCAGGCCGTCCACCGTGACCCGGACGAGGCCGCCGACCGCCTCCTCGGACGGCAGGCCGGGCACCCGGCCGGGGCCGGGTGGATCAGACGGGCACGCGGCCCGCGAAGTCGTAGCCCGCCTCGTCGACGGTCTCGGCGATCAGCGCGTCGAACGCCTCACCGGTCTCGGCGGCGGTGGTCACGGTGACCAGACCGGTCCCGGTCTCGACGGCCACGGCGGTGACGCCGTCCAGCACCCTCAGGGCTTCGGTGACGACTCCCCGGCAGTGCGCGCTGCCGATGCCGTCGACCTTGTAGACGACCTGGTTGGCGGCGGTGGTGTGGCAGCTTCCGTTCGGCGTGCAGCAACCCGACATGACATCCTCCTTGCGTCGCTTATACCCCCATGGGGTATCTGTTGACGTCATAGATATACCCCCATGGGGTATCTGACGCAAGGGCTGAGCGAGAGAACAGCACCCACTCCGCCGAAGGCACGCCTCGCCCCGCCGACGCGCGTGCACGCGAAAGTCGCGCTGCTGCGGGTGACGATGCGTCGGTGAGCGTCGGGGTGTGCCGGCGAGCGTCGCCATCTGTCGGCCGACGCCGCGATGTGCCGGCGAGCGGCGCACGCCCGTCCTCGCGCTGGGGCCACCGCGCCGGTATCCCCCCTACGTCCGGTCGATCTCAAGGTCCAGGAAATGGGCCGAGCAGGAGATGCAGGGGTCATGGTTGCGGACGGCACGTTCGCAGAGCCGGGTGAGTTCGGCCTCGGAGAGGTCCGCCCGGTCCAGGCCCGCCTGGACGAGTCGGCGCAGGTCGTCCTCGATGGCGCCCTGGTTCTGCGCGGTCGGCGGGACGATGCGGGCGTCGGTGACACGGCCCGCGTCGTCGAGCGTGTAGCGGTGGTAGAGCAGCCCGCGTGGCGCCTCGGTCGCCCCGTGACCTGTGCCGCTCCGGGCCGGCACCTCCACATGGGGCCGGGCCGGACGCTCGTACTCGGCGATGATCCGCTGGGCCTCCTCCACCGCGTACAGGACCTCCACGGCGCGGACGAGGATGCTCCGGTAGGGGTTGCGGCAGATCTCACCGCGCTGCGGGTCGCCCAGTCCGGCCTCGCTCGCCGCCTGGCGGGCGAGCGGGGACAGTAGGTGCCCGCTGACGGCGTAGCGGGCGAGGGAGCCGGTGAGATGGCGTCGGCCGTCCAGCCGGGAGTGCAGGGCGGTGGAGTACGGGACCTGTTCCTCGGTGACGTGCTCGCAGAAGTCCCTTACGGGGAAGGCCCGTCGTGGCTTCGGCTCGCCGAAGGGGACGACGGTAGGGGCGCCGGACTCGATGGCATAGGTGTCCGGTTCGGCGAGGGCGAGCAGGTCCGCGTCGCATTCGGCGTCGGGGAAGTCGAAGCCCGCGACCCAGCGCACGGTGTCCCACGCGTCGTCGAGGGCGGTGCGCAACCGCTCGCCCATCGGGCGCAGTTCGGCGCGGGTGGGGGTGCGGTGGAATCCGCCCAGGCGGACGTTGACGGGGTGGATCGCGCGTCCACCCAGCAGTTCGACCAGGGCGTTCCCGGTCTGCTTCAGGCGCAGTCCGCGCTCGACGTGGGTCCGGTGGGACCGGGAGAGCGCGATCACGTCGTCGTGGCCGAGGAAGTCCGGGGCGTGCAGCATGTGGATGTGCAGCGTCTGGCTCTCGATCCACTCACCGCAGTACAACAGGCGGCGCAGGGATGCCAGTTGTCCGTCGACAACGGCACCGCACGCATCCTCGACGGCCCGGCAGGCGCTGAGCTGGTACGCGACCGGGCAGATGCCGCAGATGCGGGAGGTCAGGTCGGGGGGTTCGGTGTGGGCGCGGCCCCGCAGGAACGCCTCGAAGAACCGGGGCGGTTCATAGACGGCGAGCTGGGACTCCGTGACGGTGCCGTCCTCGATCCGCAGATACAGCGCGGTCTCGCCCTCGACGCGGGTGAGCGCGGGGATACGCACGACCTGTGACCTGGTCACCGGCTCGCTCACGCGGAGCCCTCCTCTCGTCCGGTACGAGGGAGCTCCTGCTCCTCCACCGCGGAGAAGGCCGTGACGTTGAAGGTGTGCAGCAGTCTGCCGATGTCCTCGTCGCTCATCCCGTCGCGGCGCACGAGCGGGAGGAGTGCGGGCAGGTTCGTGGTCGCGGCCGGCCCGAAGCAGCCGTAGCAGCCTCGTCCGTAGGTCGGGCAGAGGGCGCCGCAGCCCGCGTGGGTGGCGGGTCCGAGGCAGGGGGTGCCGTGGGCGACGGTGACGCACACGTTGCCCCGCCGCTTGCAGGCGAAGCAGACGGGGTGGTCGGGGATGCCGGGCCTGCGTCCGGCGAGGAAGGCGGTGATCACCTCGAGGAGCTGGCCGCGGTCGATGGGGCAGCCGCGCAGCTCGAAGTCGACGGGCACGTGTGCGGAGATCGGTGTGGAGGTCGCGAGGGTCTCGATGTAGTCGGGGCGGGCGTAGACGGCCGTGAGGTACTCCTGGGCGTCCGCGTAGTTGCGCAGCGCCTGGACGCCGCCCGCCGTGGCGCAGGCGCCGATGGTGACCAGGTGACGGGAGTCGGCGCGGATACGGCGGACGCGTTCCAGGTGCTCGGGGGTGCTGATCGAGCCCTCCACGAGCGACAGGTCGTACGGCCCCGGAGCGACCGCACTGGATCCCTCCTGGAAATGAGTGATCTCCAACTCGGCCGCGAGGCTCAGTAGTTCGTCCTCGCAGTCGAGCAGGGTGAGCTGACAGCCGTCGCACGAGGCGAACTTGAACACGCCGAGCCGGGGGCGGGCGGCCCGCGCGGCGGCGCTGCTCACTTCGGCCCTCGCCACCTTCCCCGCCTCGGCGTTCGCCTCGCTCATCTCACAGCTCCCTTACGGCGAGCAGGGGTTCGGCATGGTCGTAGGTGACCACGGGGCCGTCACGGCACAGCAGCAGCGGCCCGAGCTGGCAGTGGCCGCAGTGGCCGGTGGCACAGCGCATGTTGCGCTCCAGGGAGACATGCACACGGTCGGGGCGCACGCCCCGGTGGACCAGGGCGCGTGCGGTGGCGCGGATCATGACCTCGGGGCCGCAGACGAACGCGGCCGTGTCCGCCGGGGTGAACCGGGCTTCGCCGAGCAGCGTGGTGACGACTCCGACCCGGCCGGTCCAGGCCGCGGACGGCCGGTCGACCGCGGCGGCGGCGAACGGCCGTGCCCAGGTGGGGAACTCGCCCTGGTAGAGCAGGTCGTCCGGGGTCCGGGCACCGGCGAGGACGTTCAGCCGTCCGTAGGCGTCCGGCTCGGCGACGACGGCGTCGATCAGGGGTCGCAGCGGGGCGAGACCGAGGCCGCCCGCGATGACGAGGAGGTCGAGGCCGTGTGCCGTGTGCGGGGCCCAGCCCGTACCGAAGGGGCCGCGCACGCCGACCGCCGCGCCGGTCCGCAGCCCGCACAGGGCGCGGGAGACGGCCCCGACGGCTCGGACGGTGTGCGTGAGCCGCATGCCGTCGGGGGCGGCCCGGGACAGCGACAACGGGATCTCGCCGACACCGAAGGCGTACACCATCGCGAACTGGCCCGGTGCGAACGGGCCGAGGGCGTCCGCCTCCGCCTCCAGCACGATCGAGACCGTGTCGTGCGTCTCCACGCGGCGGTCCGTGACGCGGTAGGGCAGCGGTACACGGGTCATGGCGGCGGCTCGCTCCCCTGCGGTCCGTACAGGTCGAGCAGCCGGGTCCGGGTGGCCCTGAGCCGGTCTCCGATGGTCCCGGCGACGGCGGTGACGAGCGCGAGACCCAACGCCGGTTGCTCGGCGCACAGTTCGCGTACGGCGGCGGCGTCGAACTCCCATGCGCGGACGGGGTCGCGGGTCTCGGCGCCCAGATGCCACAGCCGGGGCGGGCACAGCCACGACCAGCCGAGCAGCGCACCCGCGCCGACGGTCTCGACGACAGCACGCCCCCGGCCCGGCACCTGCACATCGAGCGCGACCGTGCCCGAGCGGACGATCCAGAAACGGTCGGCCCGCTCCCCCTCCTCGAAGATCCTGGCGGCGCCGGGGAACACGGCGTCGCGCGCGAGGGCCATGAGCGGTCCGCGGTGTTCCGCGGGGAGGTCGGCGAGCATCCCCGCGGCGGCGGGCTCGTCCGGCTGCCCGGTCACGGCGCGCTCCCGCCCGGCGCGGTCTCCTGGTGCAGGGCGTGCGCCTCTTCGGTGAGGTCGATGCCGGTGGGGCACCAGACGATGCACCGGCCGCAGCCGACGCAGCCCGAGCTGTCGAACTGGTCGTGCCATGTGCCGAGCTTGTGGGTGAGCCACTGGCGGTAGCGGCTGCGCGGGGACGACCGTACGGGACCGCCCTGGACGAGCGAGAAATCCAGGTCGTAGCAGGAGTCCCAGCGTCGCCAGCGCTCGGCGTGGTCGCCGGTCAGATCGGTCACGTCCTCCGTGGTGGTGCAGAAGCAGGTGGGGCAGACCATGGTGCAGTTGCCGCAGCTCAGGCACCGGGCGGTGACGTCGTCCCAGCGCTCCGCCTCCAGGCTGTCGCGCATCAGGGTGCGCAGGTCCACGGGTGGCATGGACCGGCCCATGCGGTCGGCGGCTGCGCTCACGGCCTCGCAAGCGGCCGCGCGGGTGGCGTCGTCGGCGCTGCGGCGCGGCAGTTGCGCGAGCACTTCGGCCCCCTCCTCGCTGCCGCTGCGGCACCAGAAGCGGTGGCCGGTGTCGTCCACGACCTCGGTGAGGGCGAGGTCGTACCCGGCGTCCACGGCCGGACCCGTGCCCATGGAGACGCAGAAGCAGGTGGCACCCGGTTCGGTGCACTCGGCCGCGACGAGGAAGGCACCGGTGCGCCGGTGGAGATAGGTGGGGGTCCTGGTGCCGGCCGCCGGTCATGACGCGGTCCAGGATCCGGATGGCCCGCAGGTCGCAGGGCCGCACGCCGAGCAGGGCGTACGACAGGGCCGGCTGCTCCTCCTCGGTCACGTCCATCCGGCCGTCGGAGCGGCGGTCCGCGCTCCACTGGCGGACGCGCTCGGGGTGCAGGAACGACTTCCAGGACTGCGGTCCCGCGCTGTGCGCGAAGGCCGCCCCGTCCGTGCGGCGGCGCAGCCGGTAGCGTCCCGCCTCCAGCTCGACCCCCCACCCGAAGGGCAGCGCGTCGGCGTCCTCCAGTTCGTCCAGGACGATCGCCCCGTCACGCACCGTGGGGCCGATCACCGTACGGCCGCGGCGCCTCAGCAAACGCACGAGCTCGGCCAGGCCTTCGCGGTCGAGCACCGCCTCGCCTTGGCGGGCGGGGCCGGCACCGGTGTCCGAAGCGTCGCTCATGCCCTGCCTCCCACTCTCCACCTCCGAAGCTGACAGTGTGTCAGTCAGGTGGGCGCCGTCCTCGGAAGGCGGTCCGGCGTGTACCCCGGACGTCGTCCTCGACGCGCCGCGCCACCCGGGGCACGGCGGCGGCCACCTCGGAGGTGAGTCCCTCGCCCAGGGACCGGTCCGCTCCTTCGACGGCGTACACGACGAGACGTTCCGGCATCCGTCCGAGACAGCGGGCGAGGCGCAGCGCCTCGGCGAGGCCGAGGCCGTGGGTGCTCTGCCGGCCCACGGCGGCCGAGCGCAGGTATCCGTCCGGGTCTGCGGCCCACCGGTGCGTCCGCCCCGGCCGCGCCGAGGGAGGGAAGCAGGCGTCGACGACCACGGTGAGGGCGGTGTCCTCCCAGAGGCCGATGAGCCGCCCGGGATCACCGTCGCTCTGCGCGAGCACCGTGCCGGGGGACGGCGGGCGCAGGGCGGCGCGTTCTCCCAGCAGAGCGACGACGGCCCATCCGACCCCGTCGTCGCGGCGGAACTCGTTGCCGATCCCGATGACCACCGTGCCGGCGCGCGGCTCCATGGATCTCCGCTCTCCTCTCCGGGTGACTGCGGGCTCAGCTTGGCGCAGTCACCGGTGCGGTGCCCGCTTCCCCGGCGTGCGGCGTGGTGCGCGCCCGGGTCGGCTCGCGCCCTGAGCAGCCGTGGCGAGGCGGCGTGGAGGTGGCCGCTGGGCTGATTGGCCGCCTTCTCGGGGCTCGTTGGGGTGCCCGCCCGCCCCCGTCCCGGCTCCGCACCGGCGGCCCCGGACGCGCCGGTGGATTCTTGGGGCGGACGGAGGAGCGAAGCTGATGTCGCAGGCCGCGCGCGGGCAGGTGCTGGGGTGGCGGCGTCTGCTGCCGGGGGTCGTCGTCCTCCTCGGCTACCGGCGCGCCTGGCTCAGAGGCGATCTGATCGCGGGCCTGACGGTGGCCGCGTACCTCGTGCCCCAGGTCATGGCGTACGCCGGTGTGGCCGGGCTGCCACCGGTCACCGGACTGTGGGCCATCCTGCCCGCGCTCGGGCTGTACGCGCTGTTCGGGTCGTCACGGCTGCTGTCGGTGGGGCCCGAGTCCACGACCGCCCTGATGACCGCGACGGTGGTCGGGCCGCTCGCCGCCGGCGACCCCGGGCGGTACGCCTCCCTCGCGGCGACTCTGGCGGTCACGGTGGGGCTGCTGTGCCTGGTGGCGCGAGCCGTGCGGCTGGGCTTCCTCGCGGACCTGCTGTCCCGTCCGGTGCTGATCGGCTACATGACGGGCGTCGCGCTGATCATGATGGTGGATCAGCTACCCCGGCTGACCGGGGTCGGGACGACGGGGACGGACTTCTTCCCTCAGCTGTGGTCCTTCGTCACGAACCTGTCCGACGCCGACGTCGCCACCGTCGTCCTGTCCGCCGCCGTGCTCGCGTTCCTCTTCGCGCTGCGGCATCACCCCCGTACCGCGCCGGGTCCCCTGCTCGCCGTGGTGCTCGGCACGGCCGCCGTGGCGGCCTTCGACCTCGACGAGCGGTACGGCATCGAGGTGATCGGCGCGGTCCCCTCCGGGCTGCCCGGCTTCAGCTCCCCGGACCTGGGCGAGCTGCCGCGGCTGGTGCTGCCCGCCCTCGGCGTGCTGATCGTCGCCTACACCGACGTCGTCCTCACCGCGCGGGCCTTCGCCGTGCGGGACGACGAGGGGCCCGCACTGGACGCCGACCAGGAGTTCCTGGCGCTGGGCACGGCCAGTGTCGGCGCGGGCCTGGTCAGCGGCTTCCCGGTGAGCGCCAGCGCGAGCCGCACCGCGCTCGCGTCCTCGGCGGGCGCCCACAGCCAGGCCTACTCCCTCGTCGCCGGGGCGGTGGTCCTCTCGGTCCTGCTGTTCCTCAGTCCGCTGCTCACCGACACTCCGTCCGCCGTCCTCGGGGCCCTGGTGGTGTACGCCGCCGTCCGCATGATCGACCTCGCGGGCTTCCGCCGGCTGGCGTCGTTCCGCCGACGGGAGCTGCTGCTGGCGCTCGGCTGCCTGGCCGGAGTGCTGGCGCTGGGCATCCTCTACGGCGTGCTCGTCGCCGTCGGGCTGTCGGTGGCCGAGCTGCTGACACGGGTGGCGCGGCCGCACGACGCGGTCGAGGGAATGGTGCCGGGCGTCGCCGGGATGCACGACGTCGACGACTACCCCCAGGCACGCACGATCCCCGGCCTGCTCGTCTACCGCTACGACTCACCCCTCTTCTTCGCCAACGCGGAGGACTTCCGCCGCCGGGCCCTGGCCGCCGTCGATGAACAGCGCGGCGCCGTCCGCTGGTTCGTCCTCAACACCGAGGCCAACGTGGAGGTCGACATCACCGCCCTCGACGCGGTCGACGCGCTGCGCCGCGAACTCGCCGACCGGGGCGTCGTGTTCGCCCTGGCCCGCGTCAAGCAGGACCTCCTGGACGACCTCGGCGCGTACGGGCTCGCGCAGTCCGTGGGAGCCGGGCTGATCTTCCCCACGCTGCCGACGGCCGTGGCCGCGTACCGGGCCTGGTGCCGAGATCACTAGCCGGGCGTCGCCGACCGCGCGGTCGGCGACGCGGCTCCGCCCGCGATCACACGTACTCGGGCACGACGGCCACCGGGCAGGCCGAGTGGTGGAGCACCCCGTGGGCCACCCGGCCCAGCTGGAGGCCGAAGTGCCGGTGCCTGCGGCGTGCTCCGAGGACCAGGAGACCGGCGTCGTGCGAGGCGTCCACCAGCGCGCTCCGCGCGGGCCCCTCGACCGTGCTGCGGAGCACCTCGACGTCGGCGGGAACGTCCCGGAGCGCCTCCGCGAGTGCCTCCACCGCCTCCCGCTCGTGCGACCGCCCAGAGCCGCCCCCGACGGAGTCCGGGGCCCGGTGGCCGGGGGCCTCACGCACGGGGTGCCGCCAGGCCCGTACGGCACTGACGGCCGCCCCGCGCCGCCGGGCCTCCTCGACAGCGAAACGGACGGCCGCCGAGGCCACCGGCGGCTCGCCCACACCCACGACGACACGGCGATGGGTGGCGGGCACGGCGCGGTTGTCGTGACTGCCGCGCACCACGACCACCGGACAGTGCGCGTGCCCCGCCACGGTCAGGCTGACCGATCCCAGCAGCGCCTCGGTCATACCTCCGCGCCCCCGGGTGCCGGTCACCAGGAGGGCGGCGTTCCGGCTCTCGCGCACCAGCGTGTACTCGGGTTCCTCGGACACCACGGCGGTGGTCACCTTCACCTCGGAGCGCCGCCCCGCGGCGCGGCGGGCGGCGGACGCGACGACGTCCTCGGCCCGTACCCTCCCGCCGGGCTCGCCGAGGTCCCGGGCGAGGTGCGCGCCCTCGTACCGCTCCCACAGCGAGGCGTACACCAGCCGCAGCGGCGCCCCGCGCAGCGCGGCCTCGTCGACGGCCCAGTCCACGGCCCGCAGCCCGGCCTCGGAGCCGTCGACACCGACGACGACCGGCAGTTCCACCGTCACCGCCCTCACCGTCCCGCGCCGAGGTCGAACACGATCCGGGCCCTGACCTCGCCGCGCAGCACCTCGTCGATGCAGTCGTTGACGGCGGCCAGCGGGTGGGTCTCGCTGATGACGCGGGTACGTCCGGCCGCGTGCAGCCGGAAGACCTCGGCGAGGTCCTGCCGGGTGCCGACGATGGAGCCGATCACGCTCGTGCCGTTCAGGACGGTGTCGAAGACCGGTACCCGGACCGTGCCGTGCGCGGGCAGCGCCACCATCACCAGCTTCCCGCCGCGCCGCAGACCGGAGTTGACGGCTTCGAAGGAGGCGGAGTCCACGGCGAGCGCGATCGCGGCGTGGGCGCCGCCGTGCCGCTTCAGCGTCGCGCCGACGTCGTCCTTGCGGGCGTCGATGACGATGTCCGCGCCCAGTTCGGCGGCGAGTTCGAGCTTGTCGTCGGTGATGTCGATCGCGGCGACCTGGGCGCCGGCGATCTTCGCGTACTGGACGGCCAGGTGCCCGAGTCCGCCGATCCCGGAGACCGCGACGAGCTGGGCCGGCCGGACCCCGGCCACCTTGAGCGCCTTGTACGTCGTCACGCCCGCGCAGGTCAGCGGGGCTGCGTCGAAGGCGCTGACGCCCTCGGGCACCGGCTGGGCGAAGTCGGCCCAGGCCAGCATCTTCTCGGCGTACCCGCCGTCGCAGCCGTAGCCGGTGTTGATCTGCTGCTCGCACAGCGTCTCCCAGCCGGTCAGACAGTGCTCGCACCGCCCGCAGGCCCAGCCGAGCCAGGGCACGGCGACGCGCTGCCCGAGGGCCAGGTGGGTGACGTCCTCGCCGAGCTTCTCGACCAGGCCGACGCCCTCGTGGCCGGGCACGAAGGGCGGGCTGGGCTTGACGGGCCAGTCGCCGTGGGCGGCGTGGATGTCGGTGTGGCACAGCCCGGAGGCCTCGACCCTGACGCGGATCTGGCCGGGGCCCGGCTCGGGGTCGGGGCGCTCCTCGATGACCAGAGGCTCGCCGAAGGCTCGTACGACCGCTGCCTTCATGATTGCTGCTCCTTACGGTTTCCGGGGCTGGCGTCAAGCGTGGGGGACGACGGCGACGGGCGCCATGGAGTGGTGCAGGACGGCGTGCGTGACGGGCCCGATGTGGCTGCCGAACGGGCTGCGGCGCACGCGGCGGCCCACGACGACCAGGGAGGCCTCGCGCGAGACGTCCACGAGGTGATGGCCGGGGCTGCCGTAGTGGCACTCCTCGGTGACGTCGACGTCCGGGTGCTTCTCGCGCCACGGGTGCAGGAACTCGGTCAGCGCGACGGTCTCGCGGCGGACGAGGGCACCGTGGAGTTCGAGGTCGGTGGAGAGGCCGTAGGCGTAGTAGGGCGGCGGGTTCCAGCCGTGCACGACCTTCAGCGAGGTGCCGCGGCGGGCGGCCGCGGCGAACGCGAACTCGATCAGGCCGTCGTCCGGGCTCTCGAGGTCCAGGCCGAGCAGGACTGGCCGGAACGCGGTCCCGGCCGACGGCACGCCGGACGGGTCCTTCTCGTGCTCGTCGGCGGCCTGCTCCCCCGCCCGGATCAGCACGACCGGACGCTCGGCGTGGGCGACGACGGACAGCCCGACGGAGCCGACCATGAAACCGCCGATGCCGCCCAGGCCGCGCGAGCCCAGCACCAGCATCTCGGCGTCCTTCGCCGCGTCCGCCAGCAGGGCGGCGGGACTGCCGGTGAGGTGCTCGGTGGTCACCTCGAGCCCGGGGTGGCGGAGCCGCAGGCCCTCCGCCGTCTCACGGGGAACGCGCTCGGTCCAGTGCGCCTGGGTCTCCGCTCCGAGAAGCGGCGCCTGCGCCATGGGTTCCGGTACCGGCTCCCAGACGTGGACCACCTTCAGGGGCAGGCCCAGCAGTCCCGCCTCACGCGCGGCCCACTCGGCCGCCGCGCGGCTCTCCTGTGAGCCGTCGAGGCCGACGGTGACGGTACGGGTCATGGTCCCCACCTTTCGAAGCGATCCGCTCGGATCGTGGTCCTGTCGTGTCCTGCCGAGGTCCTGATCCGAGCCTTGTCCCTGGGAGCGGGCTCCGGCAGGGGGCCGCAGGTCCTCACAAGGGGCCGACCGGCCCCACCCGCCGGTGCTCGAAGTCCCTGGCGTCCTCGTCGCCGGGCGGGAGCAGGCCTGCGGCGGCGGCCGCGGCGTTCGGGGAGGCCGGCCGAGGCTGGACGGGCCTCCGGACGAGGGGCGCTTCGTCCCGGCTGGAAGGACATTCGGCCCTGCCCGGGCACGCGCCGCCGAGGCAGCCTGGAGAACATACGCAGGCCGATGCCCAGGTCCGGCCCCGGAGGGCCGGCGCACGGCTCGCCGTGACCACCACTGGCCCGCGGTCCGGCCGCCCCGTCGCGAACCGGCACTGCACAGAAGTCGCGAACCGGCACAGCACAGAACCGCCGCAGCACAGAGGAAGGCAGTGAGCGTGATGCCCCACATCGTCGGCGAGGTGATGACCCGCGAGGTCGTCGAAGCCCATCGGGAGACACCGTTCAAGAGCGTGGCCCAGCTGCTGTACCGGAACCGGATCAGCGGACTGCCCGTGGTGGACGGCGACGACAAGGTCGTGGGAGTGATCTCCGAGACCGATCTCATCCGCTGCCAGGCGGCCCGGGCCGCCCACGGCCGGGCGCGGCGGACGCGCATCCCCCCGCTGCGCCGCTCGGCCCGGCGCGGGGCCGCCCTCGCCCGTGCCACCACGGCGCAGGACCTGATGACGTCGCCCGCGATCACCGTCCACCCGGAGCAGCGCGTCGCCGACGCCGCGCGGATGATGGAGCGCCATGGTGTCGAGCGACTCCCTGTCGTGGACGAGGAGGACCGCCTGATCGGCATCGCCACGCGCCGTGACCTGCTGCGTGTCTTCCTGCGTACGGACGACGAGATCCGCCAGGAGATCCTCGACGAGGTGGTGAACCGTGCCATGGGCCTGCCGCCCCACGTCGTGGTGTCGGTCCGCGACGGCATGGCGACCCTGGAGGGCCGCCTGGAACGGCGCAGCGACATCCCGCTGCTGCTCCGGCTCGCCTACCGGGTGGACGGGGTGGTCGGGGTGGTCAACGGCCTGACGTTCCGTATCGACGACGCCCGGCCCTCGGAGAAGCGATCCGCCTCCAGGAACGATCCCGCGTAGCCCGGTGGCGGGCGGGCCGCACGGCCCTACGGCGGCAAGGCCCAACGGTCCTTGGCGAGGACCAACGGGGACTGCGCGCGGGAGCCATCGACGGACGACGCTACCGATGGGGGCGACACCGTCCCCACGGTGCTCCCGGCACCATCCACCGAGCGGTTTCAGCTCTCTGCGACGGAGGCAACGCCACATGACCCGCCACGACCGAACCGCCGCCGCCGGTCCCGCCCCGGCACCGACCGACACCGCCATCGCCGTGGACCTGCTCGTGACGAACGGGCTGAAGGCGCTCGCCGACTACGAGGCCCTCGACCAGGACCAGGTCGACCACATCGTGAAGAAGGCCTCCGTCGCCGCGCTCGACCGGCACACGGCACTGGCGCGCCTGGCCGTGGAGGAGACCGGCCGCGGCGTCTTCGAGGACAAGGCCGTCAAGAACATGTTCGCGTGCGAGCACGTCACGCACGGCATGAGCACCCTGAAGACCGTCGGCGTCATAGCCCGCGACGACATCGAGGACATGGTCGAGATCGCCGAGCCGGTGGGTGTGGTGTGCGCGGTCACCCCGGTCACCAACCCGACCTCCACCACGATCTTCAAGGCGCTCATCGCGCTGAAGACCCGCAACCCGGTCGTGTTCGCCTTCCACCCGTCCGCCCAGCGGTGCAGTGCGGAGGCGGCCCGGATCGTCCGGGACGCCGCGGTCGCGGCGGGTGCGCCGGAGCACTGCATCCAGTGGATCGAGACCCCGTCGGTCGACGCCACGGGCACTCTGATGCGTCACCCGGGTGTCTCCCTGATCCTCGCCACCGGCGGCAACGCCATGGTCAAGGCCGCCTACTCGGCGGGCAAGCCCGCCCTGGGCGTGGGCGCCGGCAACGTGCCCGCCTATGTGCACAAGAGCGCGAAGCTGCGCCGGGCCGTCAATGACCTGGTGCTGTCCAAGTCGTTCGACAACGGCATGATCTGCGCCTCCGAGCAGGCCGTCGTCCTGGACGCGGAGATCTACGACGCCGCGCTGGCCGAGTTCCGCACGCTGCACGCGCATGTGGCGACCGCCGAGGAGAAGGCTAAGCTGGAGGAGTTCCTGTTTCCCGCCGGCAAGGCACCGGGCGGCGGTTGCGAACCCAAGGTCAACTCCGCGGCCGTCGGCCAGAGCCCGGCGTGGATCGCCGAGCAGGCGGGCTTCACCGTGCCCGCCGACACCTCGCTCATCCTGGTCGAGGCCGACCACGTCGGGCCCGACGAGCCGCTCACCCGCGAGAAGCTCTGCCCGGTGCTCGCCGTTCTGCGCGCCGGCTCCGAGCAGCAGGGCTTCGACCTCGCCGCCGACATGGTCGCCTTCCACGGACAGGGCCACAGCGCCGTCATCCACACCGAGGACCGCACGCTCGCCGAAGCGTACGGCCGGCGGATGAAGACCGTGCGGATCATCGTCAACGCCCCTTCCTCGCAGGGCGCCATCGGCGGCATCTACAACAGCCTGCTGCCGTCGCTGACCCTCGGCTGCGGCTCCTGGGGCAGCACGTCGGTGTCCAACAACGTCTCCGCCGCCCAGCTGCTGAACGTCAAGCGGGTCGGCACGCGCCGCAACAACCTGCAGTGGTTCAAGGTGCCGCCCAAGATCTACTTCGAGCCGCAGGCCATCCGCTACCTCGCCTCGATGCCGGACGTCCACCGCGTCACCGTCGTCACCGACGCCACCATGACCCGGCTCGGCCTCGTCGACCGTGTCACCCGCGTCCTGCAGCGGCGCCACGACCCGGTCACCGTCCAGATCATCGACAACGTCGAGCCCGAGCCCAGCATCGACTCCGTCCGCCGCGGTGCCAGGCTCATGGGCGACTTCCGCCCGGACACGATCATCGCGCTGGGCGGCGGCTCACCGATGGACGCGGCCAAGGTGATGTGGCTGCTGTACGAGCAGCACGCGAGCGGTGTGGACATCGACTTCGCCGACATGCGGCAGAAGTTCTCCGACATCCGCAAGCGCGCCTTCCGCTTCCCCGTCCTCGGAAAGCTGGCCCGCCTGGTGTGCATCCCGACGACGTCCGGCACCGGCGCCGAGGTCACGCCCTTCGCGGTCATCTCCGACCCGGCCACGGGCAAGAAGTACCCGCTCGCCGACTACGCCCTCACCCCCAGCGTGGCCATCGTCGACCCGACGCTCACCGCCGGGCTGCCCGCCGCCCTGGCGGCCGACAGCGGCTTCGACGCCCTCACCCACGCCATCGAGGCGTATGTGTCCGTGTACGCCAACGACTTCACCGACGGCCTCGCCCTGCACGCGATCCGTCTGATCTTCGCGAACATCGAGGCGTCGGTGACCGACGGCACCGCGCGGCCGGACGCCCGGGAGAAGATGCACAACGCTGGCACGATCGCGGGCATGGCCTTCGGCAACGCCTTCCTCGGCATCGTCCACGCCATGTCCCACACCCTCGGCGCGACGTTCCACATCGCGCACGGCCGCACCAACGCCGTCCTGCTGCCGCACGTCATCCGCTACAACGGCACCGTGCCGACGAAGCTCACCGGCTGGCCCAAGTACGAGAACTACCGGGCCCCCGAACGCTTCCAGGACATCGCCCGCACCCTCGGACTGCCCGCCGCCACCCCGGCCGAGGGCGTGCGGTCGCTCGCGGAGGCGGTGGAGCGCCTGCGGGAGGCCGTGGGCATCGAGCCGTCCTTCCAGGCCCTCGGCGTCGACGAGCAGGCCTTCCTCGGCTCCCTGCCCGAGCAGGCCCTCAACGCCTACGAGGACCAGTGCGCCCCAGCCAACCCCCGGATGCCCATGCTCGACGACATGCAGGAGCTCATGCGCCAGGCCTACTACGGACGCCGGTGACACGGACCGGCCGCCGGTGACCCGGCCCGGGCGACGGAGTCCCGGGCCGGACGGCGGACGGCCGACCGGCCGACAAAGGAGTTGATCGCCATGACGACCCTCGCGCCGACGCCCGACCGCCCGGTCCGGGTGACCGCTGTCCTGGACGCCCCGCTGTCGCGGTGGCTGTGGCTCGTGAAGTGGATCCTCGTCCTTCCGCACGTCGTGGTGCTGTTCTTCCTCTGGATCGCGTTCAGCCTCGTCAGTGTGATCGCGTTCTTCGCCATCCTGTTCACCGAGCGCTATCCACGCGCCCTGTTCGACTTCAACGTCGGTGTGCTGCGGTGGTCCTGGCGGGTGGCGTACTACTCGTACGGCGCGCTCGGTACGGACCGCTATCCGCCCTTCAGCCTGGGCCCGGAACCCCACTACCCGGCCCGGCTGGACATCGCCTACCCCGAGCGCCTCTCCCGCGGCCTCGTGCTGGTGAAGTGGTGGCTCCTGGCCATCCCGCAGTACATCGTCGTCGGATTCTTCCTCGGCGGCTGGCACGCCGGCTGGTGGGGCGGCGGCCTGGTGGGCTTGCTGGCGCTGATCGCGGCCGTGATCATGGCCTTCACCGAGAAGTACCCGCGGGACCTGTTCGACCTCGTCCTCGGCTTCAACCGATGGGTGCTGCGCGTGGCCGCGTACGCGGCGCTGATGACGGACGTCTACCCGCCCTTCCGCCTCGACATGGGCGGCACGGAGCCGGATCACCAGGACCGGATCGTCCCCTGACCGAACCGCCCGCGGCCCGGTGACCATCCACGCGGGCCCTTCGGCGCGTTCGCTCCGACCACGGCTCGACGCCTCGTCCACGAGATCGGCCTCGAAGGCGGCCTCACTCCCACAGCCCTCGCCGGGACCGCATCCGGAGCGGTCCGGAACACTCGCGTCGCCCGCCACCTCGTAGTCGACCGGAACCACCGCCGGGCCGTCCGGAGTGGCCACGGTCATGCGCCCCACGCCGTGCGTGGAGAGCAGTGGGCGGCATTCGTCGGGTTCGAGGCTCCGCGGCCGCAGGTACGTGAGGGCCTGACCCCGTCCGGGCGGCTCGTCGACGCCTCCCCCGCGAAGGGCGGCGGCGCTGTTTCCCAGGGCGGCGTGCCGTCCTCGTGGTGGAGTCCCACGATCTCACCGTCGCGGCTGGCGGCGCCGTTGGCGGACCTTCGGCAACGAGTTGATCGCCGAGTCGAGCTCTCATGATCGTCACCGTCTCCGGAGAGTGCCGCGCTACCCGACGTGCCACGCACGGCGGACCGGCGCGCAGGCCGGGACATCAGGGTGTGCGCCGAGCCGGAGGACGCCGGGGAGGGCACGGCGTGCCCACGGACCGCCGCCCCGGCCTGGACGGCCGGGGCGGTGGGGCGGCGAGGAGGGTCAGTAGGCCTTCACCCCGTGCGCGCGGAACTGTTCCCGCACCCGCTGGACCAGTTCCGGCCCGGGAGTCGGGGTGTCGCGCAGCGGGAAGGGCAGGCCGAGGGCGTCGTACTTCGCGGCACCGAGCTTGTGGAACGGCAGTACGTCCACCCGGTCGACGCTCCCCAGGCCCGCCACGAAGCGTGCGAGGCCCTCGACGGCCTCGGGGTCGTCGGTCCAGCCCGGTACCAGGACGTGGCGGATCCACATGCGCACCCCGAGCCGGTCGAGGCGGGCGGCGAACTCACTGGTGGGGCCGAGGGTCCCGCCCGTGAGCCGCCGGTAGGTGGCGGCGTCGAAGGACTTGATGTCCAGCAGGACCAGGTCGGTGTCGGCGAGCAGCTCGTCCGTGGCGCGGACGCCGAGGAAGCCCGAGGTGTCCAGGGCGGTGTGCAGCCCGGCCTCCTTGCAGGCGCGCAGGACAGCGGCCGTGAAGCCGGGCTGGAGCAGCGGCTCACCGCCGGTGAGGGTGACGCCGCCGCCGGCCGTTGTGATGAAGCCCCGGTACCGCTCGATCTCCGCCATCACCTCGTCGACCGAGACCTCGCGGCCGTCCCTCATGTGCCAGGTGTCCGGGTTGGCGCAGTACAGGCAGCGCAGGGGGCAGCCGCTGACGAAGAGCACGAACCGGGTCCCGGGACCGTCCACGCCGGTGGACAGGTCCCAGGAGTGGATCCGGCCGGTCGCCCGCACGGTCCTCACATCGATCCGTGGAAGGTGCGGTTGATCACGTCGAGCTGCTGCTCACGGGTCAGGCGGACGAAGTTGACCGCGTACCCGGAGACCCGGATCGTCAGCTCCGGGTACTTCTCGGGGTGTTCCATGGCGTCCTCGAGCGTCGCCCGGTCAAGGACGTTCACGTTCATGTGGAACCCGCCGTTCGCCATGTAGGCGTCGAGGATGCCCACCAGGTGGGCCGAGCGCTCCTCGGGGACGTGCCCCAGCCCCTCCGGTGTGACGGTGGTCGTCAGCGAGATCCCGTCGCGGGCCTCCTCGTACGGCAGCTTCGCCACCGACAGCGCCGAGGCGACGACCCCGTGACGGTCGCGGCCGTTCATCGGGTTGGCTCCGGGGGCGAAGGGCTGCCCGGCGCGCCGGCCGTCAGGGGTGTTTCCGGTGTGCTTGCCGTAGACGACGTTGGAGGTGATGGTCAGCACCGACTGGGTGTGCTCGGCGTCCCGGTAGGCGGGGTGCTTGCGTACCTTCGCCATGAACGACCTCACCAGTTCGACGGCGAGGGAGTCGGCCCGGTCGTCGTTGTTGCCGTACGCGGGGAACTCGCCCTCGGTCGCGAAGTCCACGGCCAGACCGCTCGCGTCGCGGAACACCTTCACCCGGGCGTACTTCACGGCGGACAGACTGTCCACGGCCACCGACAGCCCGGCGATCCCGCACGCCATGAACCGGTGCACCGGGTGGTCGTGCAGCGCCATCTCGATGCGTTCGTAGGCGTACTTGTCGTGCATGTAGTGGATGACATTGAGGGTGTTGACGTAGATCTCCGCCAGCCAGTCCAGGACACGGTCGTACGTCGCGGAGAGTTCGTCGTAGTCCAGGTACTCGCCGTCCAGCGGGGGCGTCTCGGGGCCGATCTGCTCGCCGGTCATCTCGTCCCGGCCGCCGTTGACCGCGTAGAGCAGGGCCTTGGCGAGGTTGACGCGTGCCCCGAAGAACTGCATCTGCCGGCCGACCGCCATGGCGGAGACACAGCAGGCGATCGCGGTGTCGTCGCCGGTGCGCGGGCGCATCAGGTCGTCGGACTCGTACTGGATCGCGCTGGTGTCGATGGAGGCCTGCGCGCAGAACCTCTTGAAGCCCTCGGGCAGCCGCGGCGACCACAGGACGGTCAGGTTGGGCTCGGGGGCCGGGCCGAGGTTGTACAGGGTCTGGAGGAAGCGGAAGGAGGTGCGGCTGACCAGCGGCCGGCCGTCCGTGCCGATGCCGCCGATGCTCTCCGTCACCCAGGTCGGGTCGCCGGAGAACAGCGCGTCGTACTCGGGCGTGCGCAGGAAGCGGACGATCCGCAGCTTGATCACGAAGTCGTCGATCAGTTCCTGGGCGCGGGACTCGTCGACGAGTCCCTCCGCCAGGTCCCGCTCGAGGTAGACGTCCAGGAACGTGGACGTGCGGCCCAGCGACATCGCGGCGCCGTTCTGCTCCTTCACCGCGGCCAGGTAGCCGAGGTAGAGCCACTGCACGGCCTCGTGCGCGGTGGCGGCGGGGCGCGAGACGTCACAGCCGTACGAGGCGGCCATCTCGGTCAGCTCGCCCAACGCCCTGATCTGCTCGGCCAGTTCCTCCCGGTCCCGGATCACGTCCGGGCTCGAGGGCCGCGCGTCCAGCAGCGCCCGCTCGACGCGCTTGGCCTCGATCAGCCGGTCGGTGCCGTACAGCGCGACGCGCCGGTAGTCGCCGATGATCCGGCCGCGGCCGTACGCGTCGGGCAGACCGGTGACGATCCCGGCCTTGCGCACCGCGCGCATCTCGGCGGTGTAGGCGTCGAAGACACCGTCGTTGTGGGTCTTGCGGTAGGTGCCGAAGACGCGCCGGACGAACGGGTCGGGCTCGTAGCCGTACGCCTTCAGCCCGTTCTCCACCATCCGCAGGCCGCCGTTCGGCATGATCGCGCGCTTGAGCGGGGCATCCGTCTGGAGGCCGACGATCAGTTCCCGCGCCCGGTCGATGTAGCCGGCCGCGTGCGAGGTGATCGTCGAGGGGGTGGCCGTGTCGACGTCGAGGACGCCACGGCGCCGCTCCTCGGGGAACAGCGCGCCGACCCGCTCCCAGACGGCGCGCGTCCGCTCCGTGGGACCGGTGAGGAAGGCCGCGTCCCCCTCGTACGGCGTGTAGTTCGCCTGGATGAAGTCGCGTACGTCGATCCGCTCCCGCCAGGTCGTCCCGGCGAAGTCTCGCCAGGCTTCGGCGGTCCGGCTGCCGGCTGTCACCGTCGCGGTCATCACGGGTCCTCTCCCTCAGGGGCTCTCAGGACCGATCCTCGCGAGCGGCAGCGGCCGCGAGGAGTGCCGGAGGGGGCATCCGGCGGTCCTGCAGGGCCCGCCCCGGGCGGGACCTTCGGTCCCCGGGCACGGGGCGCCGTGTGCCGGAGGGGTCGCCCGGCCCGACGGGTGTTCCCCGTTCGGCCCTCGCGCGCTCCCCGGCACCCCGGCCAGGCTGGAGCTGGGGAACCCGGCAGCGCATTCCGTCCGAGGAGGAACGATGAGTGGCGTGGTGACCGTGGGAGTGGACGGCTCCGTGCAGAGCCTCGACGCCGTCGCGCACGCGGCCCGCGAGGCAGGACACCGCGACGCGGCACTGCGCGTGGTGCACGCGCTGGCGGGTCCGGCGTCTCTGGACGCCTCCCTGTGGGAGAGGGCGGAGGACCGGCTGCGCGACGACGCGCACCAGCTCGTGGACGAGGCGGTGGCGCGTGCCCGGTCGGCCGCGCCGGACGTCGACGTCTCGGGGCACGTCCTGGCCGGCGAACCGCTGGACGTGCTGGAGGCGCAGAGCCGTTCGTCGGAGCTGATCGTGGTCGGCAACAGGGGCCGCAGCCCGTTCAAGGGCCTGCTGCTGGGGTCCAACGCGGCCGGGCTGGCCGCGCACGGGCGGTGCCCCGTCGTCGTGGTGCGCGAGCAGGGCGACCCGTCCGGTCCGATTCTGCTCGGCGTCGACGGGTCGCCCGCCGGCGCGGCGGCCGTCCGGTTCGCCCTGGACGAGGCGGCCGTGCAGGGCGCCCGGGTCGTCGCCCTGCACGCGTGGACGACGTGGAACGCCCCCGTGCCCCCGCCCGGTGACCCCGGGGAACCGTACGCGAACCTGCCGGGCATGCTCGACGACGCCGAGCACCGCGTCCTGGCCGAGGCGCTCGCGGGCACGAGCGAGCGCTGGCCGGACGTGGAGGTCGAGCACCGGACGGTGCACTCACCGACCAGGGAGGCGCTGATCGAGGCGAGCGCCGCGGCCCGGCTCACCGTCGTGGGCTCGCGCGGCCGCGGCGGCTTCAAGGGCCTCCTGCTCGGTTCGGTGAGCCAGGCCGTCCTCCATCACGCGCACAGCCCGGTCGCGGTCGTACGGGGATGACCTCCGGCCCACGGAGCGGGCTCGCCGGTCAAAGGCGCCGGATCACCCGCAACTGCTCCGTGTAGAGGTCGCTCGCCGCGCCGTCGATGACCGACTTCCCGCCGACGTCGGCCATGGTCGGCCCGTTCGGCGTCTTGCGGCTGGAGACGAAGCGGTGCTTTCCGTTCTGGTCGACGCCCATGTAGATGCCGGTGTGGGAGACGGCCCCGTCGTCGGGGTCGTTCCAGAAGAGCACGTCGCCGATCCGCAGCGCGTCGAGCGGGGGCGGCGCGTCGGTGGCCTGGGCGACGACGACACCGGGACTGGAGGCGGCCTGCCGCTGCGACGTGCGCGGCAGGTACCGGCGCTGCGGGTCCTCCGCGAGGCCCAGGGGAACACCCAGGTGGTAGCCGTAGACCATCCGCACGAAACCGGAACAGTCGAGATTCCCGTGCCACTTCGGGTCCGGGGTCTGCGTGACGCGCTCGCCGCTGGGGAACGTCCAGGGCAGCCCCATGTACTCGTGGAAGTCGGCGCCCACCTCGCGCAGTCCGGTGGCCAGCAGCCCGCTGTACCCGGACTCGCCGAGCACCCGCGCGTTCTGGCGCGCGGGGTCGGTGACGGCCGGGGCGAACGGCCGGTACATCGAGGAGTACGTCAGGGCGTCGGGCGAGGTGTCGCCCGCCCACGCCCGGATCCGCTGCTCCACGGCGGCCGTCCACGTACCGTCGAAGGGTTCCGGGAGGACCCGTACCCAGGTGTCGTGGGTGACGACCGGCGGGTCGGTCCAGACGGCCGTGTCGATCCTGAAGTCGTAGACCCTCGCCTGCGGAAGGACCGTGGCACCGGTGGAGCCGAGAGCCCGGACGCCGACCCTGCCCGAGCGGAAGACGGCGTCGGGGGCCTTCTCGGGGTCGCGGACACTGTGGTGCCACAGGTTCGTGGGTTCGTCGTCCACGCCGGTCGTGACGTGCCGCCAGGCACGGGCGCGCAGGACGTCACCGGACTTCTCGACCCGGACCCACCAGTGGTCGTACGCCTTGAAGCCCGTGCCGACCGTGACGGTGTCGCTCAGGACGGTCGGTGCGTCGGCGATCTCCTTCTCCAGGACGAGCTGGATCTCTCCGGCGGGGGTGACGATCAGCCGCGCCCGGTAGTGGTTGTTGACGTCCTGGGCGGCGAAGACGAGGCCGAGCGAGGCGGGCGCCCCGACGGGCAGCTTGTCGAAGGAGAACCGGGCGGCGGCGTAGACGTCGCCGATGCCGTCGTCGGGAAGCAGCGAGTAGCGGCTCTTGCCGGCGGCGAGCGTGATCGCGGCCCGGCCGCTCTCGACGAAGTAGTCCGTGGCGGCGCCGTTGTGGTGCGACCATGAGCCGCCGCCGGGCGACATGCCCCAGCCGCCGGTCGGCGGGGTCCTGTCGAAGGCGTCCAGGACGGGCTTCTTCTGCTCGGTGAACCAGCGCCGCGCCCCGCGCAGAGTCACCGTCCGCGCCCCCGTGGTGAGCGTCGCGAGGACACCCGCGCCGTCCGACACCTCCAGGCCGCCGGCGACGGTTCGGGTGCTCAGGGCGCCCGCCGGGTGCGGGGCGTAGTGCCAGGGGTCGGTCGGATCGGTCAGCACCGGGCCCCGGAGCCCGGGCACCTGCGGCGCGGCCACGGCCGACGTCGCCGTCGCACCGGCGGCCGGGGCGGCGTTCGCGGTCGGCGCCGCGGCGAGCGGCAGGGCGCTGCCCGTCGCCGCTCCGGCGAGGGCGGTCAGGGCCGCCCTGCGGCTCAGTGAGAATCTCGGTCCGGACATGCAAGGCCCCCCATACGGACAACGCGTGATCGGATGATCATGCGAGGGCCGACATTACCGAGGGTGCGCAGTCCTGCCCGCACGGGGCTTCCCAGGCCGCCTGCCGCGGCCCGCAGGGGGCTTCCCCGGCCGCCTGCCGCGCCCCGCAGGGGGCTTCCCCGGCCGCCTGCCGCGCCCCGCAGGGGGCTTCCCCGGCCGCCTGCCGCGCCCCGCAGGGGGCTTCCCCGGCCGCCTGCCGCGGCCCGCAGCCTCAGTAGCCGTTGCCGGGAGGAGTGGTGCGGTCGGCGGGCGCCGAGCCTCCGCCGACGGTGATCTCCGTCTTCATGCCTCGGTCCTTGTGCCCGTCGACCGGGCATTCGATCTCGTACGAGCCCGGCTTCAGCGTCACCGTGAGGGTCGTGGACTGCCCCGGTTCCAGGGTCTTCGTACGATGCTCGCCGCCCGCGCCGTCGACCTCCAGCGCGTGGAGTTCATGGCCCGCGTTCTGCACCGTGAAGGTGTAGCGGCCGGACGGGAACGTGCTCTGCGAGAGCGCGATGTGGAAGTCGGTCAGCTCGGCGGTGACCTGGGTCGCCGAGGCGGCGTCCTTCGCCGGTGCCTCGGTCGTGGACCCGTCGGCGCTGCCGCCGCCGCCCCCGCAGGCGGCGAGCAGAGCGGTCAGACCGCCGGCGGCGGCCACACCCAGGAGTACGTTGCGGCGGCTGGACGGGATGGTCATGGTTCGGTCCTCCGGATCGTCCCCCCTGCAAGGGGTACGGAGCCGCCCGTCCGAGGGATTGCGGCGAGCGGCGGCGGGAGCACGGCCGTGCCCGGCGCCGGGGGGGGGGGGGGGGGCGGGGTGGGGTGGGTGGCGGGGGGGGGGTGGGAGGGAGGAGGGGGAAGAGAGGGATGGGGGGGGCTAGCTGTGTCTGTGTGGGAGGG
>NZ_JBVJGZ010000009.1:101767-242208 GCF_055587025.1 Streptomyces sp. NPDC048600
GGGGGGTGGGTTGTGGGTCCTAGGGGTCGCCCCTGTGGAAGGGGGTAGGGACCCGCTCGGCTGGGGTGTGGGGGCGGGCGGGGGCGGGGACCCGCCCTCCCCCGCCCCCCCCGCGCCAGCCCTCGTCCGCGAGGTTTGCGTCCCGGGGCTCGCGCGGCCGGAAGCGGGAGGACAATCGGCGTAGGGCGATCCATCTGCATCGGGCCGGACCGGACCCGTCCGGAGCCGTCCGGAGCCGGGCAATCCCTTCCGGGCCGTAGAACGTATACCTGTCATGTGGCGCATGGGCGTTTCCCGCGGGCGGCTGCCCGACGAGACGCTGCTCGCCGGACTGACGACGGACGATCCCGAGCTCGCAGTCGCGTTCGTGCGCCGTTTCCAGCGCACGGTCTTCGGTGTGGCCCTCACCGTGCTCGGCGATCCGCAGCTCGCCGAGGACGTCGCGCAGCAGACGTTCGAGCGGGCCTGGCGGCACGCGCAGATGTACGACCCCCGGCGCGGCTCGGTGCGGGCCTGGCTGACGGCCATCGCGCACAACCTGGCGATCGACACGGTACGGGCCCGGCGGGCGAGCCCGGTCGCCTCGCAGGACCTGGACGCGCTGCTCGGCATCGTGACCGAGACCCCCGAGCGGCTGGCGCTCGCCGACGACAGTGCCGAGCGCGTCCGGCGGGCGGTGGCGGCGCTGCCCCGCGAACAGGCGCGGGCCCTGGTGATGGCGGGGATCTACGGGATGACGGCGCGGGAGGTCGCGGCCGCCGAGGACGTTCCGCTGGGCACGGCGAAGACCAGGATCCGGACCGGAACGCTCAAGGTACGAGCCCTTCTGGAAGCGGAGGAGAGGCGGTGAGCGGCGTGGAGTGCGGCCAGGTGCGGGAGCGCGCCGCCGAACTGGCGCTCGGGGTGCTGCCCGCCCGCGAGCGGGCCGAGGCGGTCGCTCATCTGGACCACTGCCCGGAGTGCCGGGAGCAGGTCGAGCGGCTGACGGCGGTCGGCGACGGGCTGCTGGCGCTGCTGCCGGGCGCCGAGCCGCCGGTCGGTTTCGAGAGCCGGGTGACCTCGGCGCTGGGCCTGACGCCCGCGCCGAAGCGCCGCCGGCACCGGCTGCGGCTGGCGGCGGCCGCCGTCGCCACGGCCGTGGCCTGTGGTTTCGGCGGGTGGGCCATCGGTACGGCGGTGCAGGGCGCTCCTCCGGCAGCCTCGCAGTCGGCCGCGCCGGAACTCCGGGAGGCGGCCCTGATCGCCGACGGCGCCGAGGTGGGCCGCGTCTACGCGCACGCCGGTGACGAGGGCTGGGTGTACATGTCCGTCGATCTCGGCGAAGGCGGCCGGGGACAGGTGCGGTGTCTGCTCGTGCACGCCGACGGGTCGACGGCCTCGGTGGGCTCCTTCCCGCTCGAGGACGGCTACGGGCACTGGGGAGGACCGGCCGACGTCGATCCCCGTACGGTGACCGGCGCCCGTCTGGTGGCCGCGGACGGGAGCGTGCTGGCCACGGCGCGCTTCCCGGCGGGCTGAGCGCCACACGGGCCCGGCGGCCAGTCCCGTCCCGAAGCGGTTGCCCGCCACCGGGGTGACCTCCCGCAGCCATCGGCTGTCGGCGGCGTGCAGCCCGGTCGCCGAGCCGAACAGCACGGGGTGCTCATGCTGGAAGTCGCCCGCCGGGAGGTGGAGGCGCCTGTCGCCGAGCCGTACAGAACGGCGACGTACCCGGCGCTCTTCTGCCCGCTGACGGTGCCGCCGGGGGCGGAGACGACGAGGTCGCGGTAGCCGTCGCTGTTGAAGTCGTCGTGGGTGATGGGCGCGGGGGCGGCGGCGCCGGCTGTGGTCGTCGCGCCGGTCGCGGCGGCGAGTGTCAGCAGCACTGCTGCGGCGGCCGTGGCGGCAGTGCGGCTCGTTCTGACTTTCCTCGTTCTGACTTCGCCTGCGGGTCGCTTCTCGCGCACGGTGCGACTCCCGGGATCGCGGTACGGCCGGGCGCGAAGCGGCGCAGCCCGGCGAGGCGCCCGTCCCCGCCGGCACCTGTTGGACCCGGGAGCGGGGTGAAGGGTTGTGCGGGGCGGGACTTCGGCAGACGACGGCTGCGTCTTCCTGCGGTCCCTCGTCGGTCAGTCCGGGACCGAGCAGTCCAGGATCCGCCCGTCCACCGTCCCCACGACCAGCCGCTGTTGCTCCGCCCGGTACGCGGCGGACACCGGCGTGACCGGGTGGCCGTGTGCGCGCAGGGTGTGCCGGGCTCGCACCTCGCCCGTCGCCGTGTCCAGGGTCTCCACCTCGCCGGTGACATACACGACGTACAAGCTCCGTTCGTCGCCGTCGAGATCGGCGAGCGGTTGGTCGGTGACGTACACCCAGCGCGCCTCTCCGTCCGACAGTCGGCGGCTCACCACGTACGTGCCCTCACGGGAGTCCATGTAGCTGGCGCCCCGTTCGTACGACCGGCCCGCGTGGACGAGGGTGTCGGTCAGCTCGACGGCGGGGCCGGCCCAGGGCTGGAGTGCGGACTCCGGGTCCCAGCGCAAGGGGAAGAGGGGGCGCAGCGTGGCGGGACCGTGGGCGCCCGGAGGATCGATCGCGTGGATCCACGGCGCGTCGTCGTCCGGGCCGGGGCCGTCCACGTACAGCAGGCGGGCGCTGTGTCTGACGCGCAGGGCCGGGGAGTTGGAGCGGCTGGGGGCGAGGCCGAGGGGTGCCGCCTCCTGGTGCGTGGGGGCGAACAGCAGCGCGGTGTCCGCGTCGCGGCCCTGCGGGCGCAGGGCGAGCCAGCCGTCGTCCGCGGCGCACAGTGCGGGGGCCGACGGCACGTCCACGTCGTCGAGTGCGCCACCGTCGGCCGTCGATATCCGCCGGACAGTGGTCGCGCGGTCGACCAGTCGGCCTGTCGCCTCGTCGCGCCGGTAGCCCTGGTACGTCACCCACGCCGACTCACCGTCCGGGGCGGCCTCGACCCGGACGCTGCCCTCCCCGTCCGCAGGCAGGGCCCACTTCAGCGCGCCCGACGGATCCCAGCATTCGAGGTCCGTGTGCCGGCCGGTGGCGAGCACCCGGCCGTCGGCCGGCAACGCGAGGTCCCGCACCTCTCCCCGCCGCCGCCACCGGCCTTCCGTCAACCGCGCGAGTACGTCCTCCACCTGCGGATCGTGAAGGAGCCCGCTCTCGACCATCGGGTGGCGTGCGTCGCGGGGGTCGACCAGACCGGCCGGGGCGGACAGCCAGTCGTCCGCCGCGACGGCCAGCTCGAAGCCCTTGTGGAAGCCGCCGTCCTTGTCCTCGGGGGAGAGCAGCATCGCGAGCCTGCCGTCCTCCAGCCAGCGCAGGTGGCGCACTTGGCGGCTCTTGCTCAGCAGGTCCGTCACCTGCCCGGTCTCGAGGTGCAGCAGGAGCAGCTGCCCCTCGAAGTCCCACGAGCCGTCGTAGCGGCCGGTGCCGACGGCGACGAGGGGCAGCTCGGGGTGGGGCTCGATGGCACACACGGAGTGGCGGGAGGCGATGACATGCCGCGGGAGCAGGGTGTCGGCCTCGTACACGCCGATCCGGTGGCTGAGCCACTGGCCGCTGCCGCGCCAGCTGACGTAACCGAGGTCACCGGCCGCGATGACGCAGCCGTGACGAGTGTCGGTCACCGCCCACACGGGCCGGCCGATCTCGGCGAAAGGCTGGTCCCCGAGTATCCGGCGGACGGTCAGCTCATCCGGCACGACGTTCTCCCCCCAAGGTGGCGCACAGTCTGCCAGGCGCCCGGCCGCTTCCTTCCCGCGGTCTTCCGAGGGAATCGGCTCGTCCGAGTACGCGATCGGGATCGGGATCGGATCACGAGGCATGCGCACCGAGACGAACCGGCACCCGACCGTACCGCAACCCCTCAGGCCGGAAGAGGGTCACGCTCACCGCTTGCGGTGTGTTGTGCGCAGGCGTCTGCTCACCCCCTGGCCGATGCCGTACGCGTCACACCCCGACCCTGCTCGGGCGGGACTCCGGGCGGCCGTACGCCAGGATCCGCGACAGTACTTCACGCATCCGCGCCACGTCCTCCTGCGGCGCGCGGAGCAAGGCCTCGACCACGGGATCGGTCAGGCCGAGATCCTCCAACGCCCGCGGATCCACGGTCACTCGCAGCACATCGCCGCTCAACTCCACTTCGCGGACACAGCCGTAGGCGGTGCCCTGGTCGCGGGTGACGAGGCAATGGGTGCCCATGCCCGGAGACCCTTCCTGCGCATCGGGCTCGTCGAAGTCGCACATGAACATCAGGGAGAACGCCTCGTCGTCGTCCGCCTCGGCCACGCCCGCCATCAGGCAGTTGTCTGCGTCCCGGTCGTCGAACCCGCAGGCGATCCGTGCGGTGAATCTGTAGGTCATGAACGGGTTCTACCAGTAGGGACCGACAATCGGCGCGACCCCTGACGCGAGACCGAACGACGGCAGCCCGCACGTGTTCACCACCCGAGCACGGCGCCGCACCCGGCGATGCTGCCTCGGCTGACCGAGCCCGCTGTGCGAGCACCGCCGCCGAGCGGATCCCGACGGGGTGAGTGACCGTCGGCCGGTCACTTCAACACCCGGCGACAGTGGGACCGGCGACAACCCGCCGGTCCCCTTCACCGCCGCGGGGCCACGCCTGCCCTACCAGACGCGGCTCAGGACGGATGCCGGCTGGGAAGGGGGACCAGCCGGGCCTGGGCCGCGGAGCGGACCTCCGGTGTCTCCATCGGGTCGTCGCGCAGTACGGCGATCCGGTCCAGCACATCCGAGTTGGCGGGTGCCGAGGCGATCCCGAGCAGTCGGGAACCCTCCTCGCAGTCCCAGAGGGACTCGGTGAACACGTAGTCCAGGCCGTCGCGGTCGATGGCGGTCAGTGCTTCCAGGTAGGCGACGCGCTCGTACGAGTGCGGGGTGTGCAGCCAGAAGCGCCGCAGGTAGGGCACCGCGCGGGCGGCGTCGGACCCGAACCGGGCCAGACTCCGGGCCGTGCGGTCGGGTCCGCACCAGGTCCGTGCCTCCCACTGTCCGGCGAGTTCCGCCACGAGACCGGGCAGGGCCTCGGGGCCGCGGTGATCGGCGAGGACGTCCGTACCCAGCTCGGCCAGCCAGGTGCAGTCGTCCCGCGCCCAGGTGCGTGCCGCCGGTACGGCGAGGGCGCCGAGGCGTTCGACGGCTCGCCTGAGCCGCGGCAGGGGGCGACGGCCGTCCGAGGTCCCCAACGAGGGAACCAGCGGGATCAGTTCCTCGGCGGCGGGCTCTCGGCCGTTCAGCGCTCTCAACGCGTCGACCTTCGTGGCGACTTCGGTGCGGGTCTCGGCGAGCAGGGCGAGCAGCTCCGCGGTGCCCAGCCCGGCCAGGGACGGCCGCGGGGCGCTCGGACGGCTCCGCACCTCGATCCCGAACCGCGTCCACGGCTCGGACGACCACGGAAGCTCGGCTTCGGCGCCGATCCGAGCGCGCGCCACGTCACCGAGGTCCTCCCACCACGGCACCGGCCAGTCGGCCGCCACCGACTCGAGCACCTCCACCCAGTGCTCGCCCTTGCCGACGTACGCCCGAAGCCCGTCCCTGGCCTCGTCGGACCCCGCGAGAGCCAGCAGCTCCAGCACCTCGCAGGCCCGCATGCAGGCTTCCTCGTCGCTCGTCAGCTGGTCCACGACCGGTGCGAGCGAGAGCTTCAGATCCTGAACCAGCCGCGCCAGGTACAGCGACCGATCGTCGGTCCCGTCCCACCGCCAGTCACGGCGGATCCCGTCGTACACGAACGCGGCGGATCCCCACGGATCCCGCAACACCCGCACCGCGCCCAGCCCCCGGCCCCGTTGCAGCAGCCCCTCGGCGGAATCGGAGCGGGCGTAGACCATCTCGTCCTCGTCACTCATCACCCGGCACCCTGCCCTGTCCGGCTACGCACCCGCCATCCGAATTGGAGGCCCGAGGGGCACTCAGGAAGGGGTCGTCCGCCGCTTCGGCAGGCACCCGTGCCCTCTCTCGGGCCGGTTCGGGAGCCCTGGGGCGGCAGGTCGGCCAGTGGCCGTCCACAGCTTTGGCGAAACCGCTTTGACCTGGTGTTTTCTCGGTTTCGGCCTAGGCTGAGGGCAACTACCGGACGCCATGGGAGGGGTCTTCGTGAGTGGGGAAGGCACGGGGTACGACGCTGCCCGGATCGAGGTGCTGGAGGGGTGGGAAGCCGTTCGGAAACGGCCCGGGATGTATGTCGGTTCCACCGGCGAACGCGGGCTGCATGAGCTGGTGTTCGCGGTCGTCGGCCGGGCGGTGAACCAGATCCTGGCCGAGGGCGGCGACTCGATCGACGTCACACTCACGCCCGACGGCGGCGTGCGGGTCACCGACGACGCGCGGGGCGGTTCATTCGAAGCCGCGGCGGACTCCGTCGGCCCGGGCCTCGAAGCGCTGCTGACCACCTTGCACATGGGGTGCCGCCCACCGGTTGACCGCCGCGTCGCGCATGTGGGTATCGGTACGGACCTCTTCGTCGCCAACGCCCTGTCGAGCCGGCTGACGGCCGAGGTGCGGTATGCGGGAGAGCGCCGGGTCCAGGAGCACGCGCGAGGCGTCGCCGTCAGCTCGACCGCCGCCGCGGGACCCGCGAGCGGACACGGGACGACCATCGCCTTCTGGCCCGACTCCGAGATCTTCGAGACGACGCGGTGCTCGTTCGCCGTTCTGGCGGAGCGCTTCCGACAGCTCGCCTTCCTCAACGGGGGCCTGGGGATCTCTCTGACCGACGAGCGGCCGCCGGGCGGTACGCGGGCGGTGCGGTTCCGATTCCCGGACGGAGTACGGGACTTCGTGGCCGCCCTCGCCGCCGGGACAGGGGCGGTTCTGGATCCTGAGGTCATCGGTTTCGAGCGCGAGGACCCGCGGATGGCGGGGCGCATGGAAGTGGCCCTCCTGTGGAGCGGTTCCCGCGAGGGACGGGTGCGCGGCTTCGCCAACAGCCGGGCCACTCCCGAGGGCGGCACGCATCTGGACGGCTTCCGCGACGGAGTGGCGGCCGCCGTCACCGCGTACGCACGTGAACAGCGCCTGCTCGCGGCAGGGGACCCCGGTCCCGACGCCGACCGGATCACCGACGGCCTCACGGCAGTTGTGTCGGTCGAGCTCGACCAGCCCTCGTTCCAGGGTTCCACACGGGGGCAGTTGGGCAACTCCGATGTCCGGCCCTGTGTCGCCGAGGCCGTCCGCGAGCACCTCGCCGACTGGTTCGAGGAACACCCCGAGCAGGCCACGGAGTTCGTCGGCCGGCTCCTCCGGGCGGGCCGACAGGACTGAACGACTGCGGGCGGCCGGGCAGGACGCCGTACGACCGCGCTGCCGGTCCCGGTCGGGCAGCCGGATCACGACGATCCAGCGGCCCGACCGTGCTCCACGCAGATGACCGCGGCTAGTTCTTGGTGCTGTCGACGATCACCGGCGTGCCGTTGGCGTTCGTGCCGCACGGCACCGCGTACACCGGGTGAGCCTTCGCGGCCTCCCTGTACGCCTCCAGGCACTGGTTGTAGAGCACCTTGTCGCTGAGCGACTGCTCGATGATCTTGTTGGCACGGGCCGTGCCCTCCGCCTCGATCCGCTTGCGCTCGGCCTGCGCCTTGGCGGTGCGCGACGCCTCGACGGCCCGTTCGGTGGCCTGCTCCTGCTGGATCTTCTTGTCGATCTGCTCCTGGAGCTTCTTCGAAGGCCGCACATTGCGCAGGTTGACGGCCGTGACGTCGATCCCGCGCGGGGCCAGGCGCTCCTTGATGAGGGACTCGATCTCCGCGCCGATCTGCTCACGGGCGGAGGCGTAGCCCTCCTCGCTGGTGTGCTTGGCGAAGACGTTGCGGATGACCTCACGGCTGTCCGCCAGCACCAGACGCTCCTGGATGGCCTCCTCGCTGCCCGCCAGCCGGTACAGCGCGACGGCCTTGCCGGGCACCACGGACCACTTGACGGTGACGTCGGCGTAGAGCACCCCGCCCTGGGAGGAACGGACCTCGACGACGTCCTTGTCGTTCAGGTTGAGGTCCACCGGGCGGGTGGAGAACGGCGTGATGTCGGTGAACGGCGACGTGAAGTGGACGCCGGAGGAGAGCGGCGAGCCGATCTTCCCGAACGTCACGGGCACGCCGACCTCGTAGGCGCTCACGACATGGACACAGGCGAAGACGCCGGCGAGCACGCCTCCCAGGCCGCTGAGCACCGCCCCGATCCGCCAGCCGCCGGCGCTGCCGCCGCGGCCGACGAAGAAGAGCACGACCGCCGCGACGAGCAGCAGTACGGACAGTACGAACACAGTGTTTCTCCCCCTCGGAAACGAACCCCCGCACCGCCCTCGGGGCAGCGCGCAGCGCATGCTAACCGGCCCTGGTGCACGGGCCGTACGGGGGATGGGTCTCGCCGCCCTCGGGTCCCCGCGCCGCCCGTCAGTTCACCGCCGACCGTCCTCGGCGCCGACCGTCCTCGGCGCCGCTCACCACCACCGCCGACCACCCACGCGACCCACGCCAGGTGAGCCGTGTCTCACCACGCCCCGGTTGCTATGCAACGAGGTGCATAGGAGGATCGGGAGCATGGCGCTCGACCACGCGATCCTCGTGTCCCTGCTGGAGAAGCCGGGCTCCGGCTATGAGCTGGCCCGGCGCTTCGAGCGGTCCATCGGGTACTTCTGGAACGCCACCCACCAGCAGATCTACCGCGTCCTCAAGCGCATGGAGACCGACGGCTGGGTCGACGTCCGGGACGTTCCGCAGTACGGGCGCCCGGACAAGAAGGAGTACTCCGTCGCCGGGCCCGGAAGGGACGCGCTCTCCGCGTGGCTCCACGAACCGACCGAACCCGAGAGTGTGCGGCACGACCTGGCGGTGAAGGTCCGGGGCGCGGCCTTCGACGATCCGGCCGCGCTGATCGGCGAGGTCGAGCGGCACCGGCAGGCTCACACGGACCGTCTCGCCCACTACCTCGCGGGCGAGGCCCGCGACTTCGGGGAACCCGCGGCGGACGGTCCGCCCGACGCCGAGCGGGAACTCCAGCACGTCGTCCTGCGCGGCGGCATCGCCTACGAACGCATGATGATCGCCTGGCTCGACGACGTCCTCGCCACACTCGCCGGCTTCGGTAGCGGTCAGTGATCACAGACCACCGATCAGCGATCGCTGAGCACTGAGCATCGATCACCACCCACCGGCCATCGAGCAGGCCCCGGGCCCCTTGCCCGGACCCACCCTCACCCCCTCCCAGCCGAAAGGCGGCACCCATGACCGACGCGCTGCTCTTCAACCCGCGGACGTACGACCCCGCGCACTTCGACCCGGAGACCCGCAGGCTGCTGCGTGCCACCGTCGACTGGTTCGAGGAGCGGGGCAAGCGACAGCTGATCGAGGACTACCGGACCCGCGCCTGGCTCGGCGACTTCCTCGCCTTCGCCGCCGAGGAGGGGCTCTTCGCGACGTTCCTCACGCCCGCCTCCGCCGCCGGGGAGGGCGAGGGCGACAAGCGCTGGGACACCGCCCGTATAGCCGCGCTCAACGAGATCCTCGGCTTCTACGGCCTGGACTACTGGTACGCCTGGCAGGTCACGATCCTCGGTCTCGGCCCCGTCTGGCAGAGCGACAACCCCGCCGCCCGGGCCCGCGCCGCGGAACTGCTGTCCCAGGGTGAGGTGTTCGCCTTCGGCCTGTCCGAGAAGGCCCACGGAGCCGACATCTACTCCACCGACATGCTGCTGGAGCCCGACGGCTCGGGCGGTTTCCGGGCGACCGGCTCCAAGTACTACATCGGCAACGGCAACGCCGCCGGGCTCGTCTCCGTCTTCGGCCGCCGCACGGACATCGAGGGCCCCGACGGCTACGTCTTCTTCGCCGCCGACAGCCGTCACGCGAACTACCACCTGGTGAAGAACGTCGTCGACTCCTCCAAGTACGTCAGCGAGTTCCGCCTGGAGGACTACCCGGTCGCCGCCGAGGACGTGCTGCACACCGGCCGCGCCGCCTTCGACGCCGCCCTCAACACCGTCAACGTGGGCAAGTTCAACCTGTGCACCGCCTCGATCGGCATCTGCGAGCACGCGATGTACGAGGCCGTCACCCACGCCCAGAACCGCATCCTCTACGGCCGTCCGGTCACCGCCTTCCCGCACGTGCGGCGCGAGTTGGCCGACGCGTACGTCCGGCTCGTCGGCATGAAGCTGTTCAGCGACCGCGCCGTCGACTACTTCCGCACCGCGGGCCCCGACGACCGCCGTTACCTCCTCTTCAACCCCATGACGAAGATGAAGGTGACCACCGAGGGCGAGAAGGTCATCGACCTGATGTGGGACGTCATCGCCGCCAAGGGCTTCGAGAAGGACAACTACTTCGCGCAGGCCGCCGTCGAGATCCGCGGCCTGCCGAAGCTCGAGGGCACCGTGCACGTCAACCTGGCGCTGATCCTCAAGTTCATGCGCAACCACCTGCTCGACCCGGTCGCGTACGAGCCCGTCCCGACGCGCCTCGACGCGGCCGACGACGACTTCCTCTTCCGGCAGGGGCCCGCCCGTGGCCTCGGCTCGGTACGTTTCCACGACTGGCGGCCGGCCTTCGACGGGTACGCCCACCTCGCCAACGTCGCCCGCTTCCGCGAACAGGCCGACGCGCTCTGCGAGTTCGTCCGCACGGCGGCGCCCGACGAGAAGCAGAGCCGGGACCTCGACCTGCTCCTCGCCGTCGGGCAGCTGTTCGCGCTCGTCGTGCACGGACAACTGGTCCTCGAGCAGGCGGCACTGGCGGGCATCGACGAGGGCGTCCTCGACGAGCTGTTCGCCGTCCTCGTGCGGGACTTCTCCGCGCACGCGGTCGAGTTGCACGGCAAGGACTCCGCGACCGAGGAGCAGCAGGCTTGGGCACTCGGCGCGGTCCGGCGCCCGGTCGTCGACGAGGCACGTTCGGAGCGCGTCTGGCAGCGCGTCGAGGCCCTGTCGGGCGCGTACGAGATGACGCCCTGAGGTCCGAGGCGAAACCGTAGGCATCTCGCGGAGTACGGCGACCGTCGCCGTGCTCCGCGAGGTGCCGGCTGCCGCGAACAGCCGCTTCTGTCACAACGGTTGACAGCGCGTCAGGCGCCTGGCTTCATGAACTGCGCAAGAATGGGAGCGCTCCCAAACCGCACGTGCCGCTCGTTCCTGCCAGACGACAGAAGGGCACACCGTGGGACAGTCACCAGGTCGGAGCCGACTTCGCGGCCCGCTCCGGCGCGTGAGATCCCTGCTCGCCGCGGCACTGGCCGCCGGGCTGCTGTCAGCGACGGCTCCCACGGCCTGGGGGTCCGCGGGAACGGCGGCTCCGCCCGTCGCCGCCCCCGCCGGTTCGGCCGCCACCAATGCCGCCGCTGCCGCCCCCGGCGACGACTGGCTGCACACACAGGGCAACAAGATCGTCGACGCGAACGGCGACGAGGTCTGGCTCACCGGCGTCAACTGGTTCGGCTTCAACGCGACGGAACGGGTCTTCCACGGACTGTGGTCCGCGAACCTCACCGAGGTCACCCGGTCCATGGCCGACCGGGGCATCAACATCGTCCGCGTTCCCCTCTCCACGCAGCTGCTGCTGGAGTGGAAGGCCGGCCAGGCCACCGTGCCCAGCGGCGTCAACACCTACGCCAACCCCGAACTCACCGGCATGACCTCCCTCCAGGTCTTCGACCACTGGCTCGCGCTGTGCAAGCAGTACGGCATCAAGGTCCTGCTCGACGTGCACAGCGCCGAGGCGGACAACTCCGGCCATGTGTACCCGGTGTGGTGGAAGGGCACCGTCACCACCGCGGACTTCTACACGGCGTGGGAATGGGTGGCGGCCCGGTACAAGAACGACGACACCGTCGTCGCCGTGGACGTGAAGAACGAACCGCACGGCACCGCCAACACCAGTCCGCGCGCCAAGTGGGACGGCTCGACGGACCAGGACAACTTCAAGTACGCCTGCGAAAACGCCGGCAGGCGCATGCTCGCCGTCAACCCGAACCTGCTGGTGCTCTGCGAGGGCATCGAGATCTACCCCAAGCCGGGCGTGAGCTGGACGTCCACGACCCCGACCGACTTCCACTCGACCTGGTGGGGCGGCAACCTGCGCGGAGTGCGCGACCATCCCGTCGATCTCGGCGCGCAGAACGACCAACTGGTCTACTCGCCGCACGACTACGGCCCTCTCGTCTTCCAGCAGCCCTGGTTCACCGGCGACTGGAACCGTACGACGCTCGAACGCGACGTCTGGGATCCCAACTGGCTCTATCTCCACAAGGAGAACAAGGCGCCGCTGCTGATCGGCGAATGGGGCGGCTTCCTCGACAACGGCCCCAACCAGAAGTGGATGACGGCGCTGCGCGACCTCATCACGGAGAACCGTATCCACCAGACGTTCTGGTGCCTCAACCCCAACTCCGGTGACACCGGCGGCCTGTTGCTGAACGACTGGAAGACCTGGGACGAGGCGAAGTACGCCCTGCTCAAGCCTGCCCTGTGGCAGCACGGCGGCAAGTTCGTCAGTCTCGACCACGAGGTTCCGCTCGGCGGCGCCGCAAGCACCACCGGCATCAGTGTCAGCGATGTCCACGGCGGCGGCCCCGGCGACCCGACGGACACACAGGCCCCGACCGCTCCGACGGGGCTGACGAGCAGTGCCGTGACCTCGACCGGCGCCACGCTGTCCTGGACGCCGTCCACCGACAACGTCCGCGTCACCGGGTACGACGTCTACCGGGGCTCGGCCAAGGTGACGGCCACGCCGGTGGCCGCCACGACCTGGACGGACTCCGGGCTCACCCCTGCCACGGCGTACCAGTACACCGTGCGCGCCCGGGACGCGGCGGGCAATGTCTCACCGGCCTCGGCCGCCCTGACGGTGACCACGTCGTCGTCAGGGACACCGACCGGAGCCGTGAAGGTGCGGTCCAAGAACGACGACACATCCGCGACGGACAACGCCGTCCGGCACTCGTTGCGGCTGGTCAACACCAGCTCCTCCGCCGTCGGCCTCACCACCGTCTCGATGCGGTACTACTTCACGCGTGACGGTTCGGCCGCCGTCAACGCCTGGTGCGACTACGCCGTGGTCGGCTGCGGCCAGGTGAAGCTGAGAGTCGTACCGCTGCCGTCACCGGTGACGGGCGCGGACGCGTACCTGGAGGTGACCTTCTCCGGGGGCTCGGTGCCCGCCGGTGGTGACAGCGGTGACATCCAGCTGCGGATGAGCAAGGCGGACTGGACGAACTTCGACGAGACGAACGACTACAGCCGCACGACGTCCCCCTCCTACTCCGACGCCCCGGCCGTACCCGCCTACACCGGCACCACCCTGGCCTGGGGCACTCCCCCGGCCTGATCACCCCTTCGGCGGCCCCACCGCTGCACACACCGGTGGGACCGCCGACCGGGGCGGTGCGGTTCAGGGGCCGGTCACCGGCGAAATCCGCTCGGAAGTACCTCCCGTCCATGGGAATGGAGGAACCAGTAGATGTATCCGTTCCGATGGCCGTAGACGAGCATCGAGCCCCAGTACTTCGCATGCGGTGCGTCGGCGTGGCGCCGGCGTCGGCGCGGGCTCTCGCACGAGAGCAGCCACCGGCCGTCGTTCAAGGGGCTGTCCGGCGAGTCGATGAGGTACTGCGCGCAGCGGTGAGCCCACCGCTCCGGGCTGCCCGCCAGCGCGCGGCCCCTGTCGGCGCGCAAGGGCGGGACGAAGGAGCGGTACCCGTCGGTCCGCCAGAACTCCACGCCCTCGTGCTGCCCTTCGACGAAGGCGAGCGCCGCGGGCCGTGCCGACCGGGAGGGCGGCAGGGGTGCCGCGCCGGTGCTGAACACGCACAGCCCCGGCCGGGGACGGTCCCGTACGTCCAGGGCCAGCCCCAGCCACGTACCGTCGTCCCGCGTCACATCGCTGCGCCGCATGCCGCGAGCGTAGACAGCCGCCACGGTGTGCCGCCCATGGGCCTTGACCGGACTGATCTAAATTGCCCAGTTATGGGAGAAAACGGCGGAATCAGTCGTCGGCAGGTACTGAAGGCCATCCCCGTCGCCGGCCTCGTGGCGGTGCCCGGCGGCATCCTGGCCGGGCAACGCGCGGCGGCCGTGCCGACGGCCTTTCCGCAACCGCCCGTCACGGCATCACGACCAGGACCCGCCGGGACGTGGTCGGTGACCGAGCAGACGCTCGACGTCCGTTTCACAGACGTCGACATCCCGGGCCACGGCCGGGTCACCACCCGTACCTACAACGGGGCGATCCCCGGGCCGACGCTGCGGGTGCGCGGCGGGGACACCCTGTACCTGACGCATGTCAACGGCCTGCCGCCCAACCCGCCCCACAGCGACGACCCCCACGCCCCGCACCACCCCAACAGCTTCAACCTGCACACCCACGGGATGCACGTCTCCCCGTCCGGATCGGCCGACAACGTCCTGCGCGAATTCGCCCCGCGCACCGCCGACGAGGTCACTGCGGGCGTTACGGAGCCGCAGTACGTGACGGCCATTCACGTGCCGGCCGACCACCCCGCGGGTACGTACTGGTACCACCCTCATCTGCACGGATCCACCGCCGAGCAGATCGTCGGCGGCATGGCCGGGGTGATCATCGTCGAAGGCGACGTGGACGAGGTCCCGGAGATCAGGCAGGCCGCCGACGTCGTCGTCTGCGTCAACGAACTCAAGTTCAAGGACGGCAGGGTCCCCGCCTTCACGTCGGGCAACTGGGTGACCGGCGTTCCCTCCACCTTCACGGTCAACGGAACCGTCAACCCCACCATCCGGATGCGCCCCGGCGAGGTGCAACGGTGGCGGCTGGTCGCCGCGACCGCGTTCAACGCCCTGCGTCTTCACATCACCGCCGACCCCGGCCGCCCGACGATGCACCAGATCGCGCAGGACGGCGTCACCTTCTCCGCACCCGTCGCCCGGAACCTCATGGAGATGACCATGGGCAACCGCGCCGACGTCCTGGTCCGCGCCGACGCGCCCGGCAGGTACGAGCTGCGCGCCTTCTCGGTGCCCGGGCCGCTGATGACGATCGAGGTCGCGGGTGAGCCCGTCGAGCCGCCGATGGAGCTGCCGGTCTCGCTGCCGCCGGGCAGGCCGTTCCTCGACGAGAACGACGTCACCGGCCCCGACGCGGACCGGGAAGTCGTCTTCCACGCCGACCCCGGCGTCTTCCCCGGGGCGTTCCCCAACGCCATGCGCATGCTCGGCACCCACGCGACCCCCGCGGCGGACCCAGACGGCGACCTCACCCGCGACCCCGCCTACGGGCTGTTCGATCCCGGCTTCACCAACCACACTCTGCGCCTCGGCACCGTCGAACGCTGGACCGTCCGCACCGACGAGACCGTGCCGGCGTTCAACCATCCCTTCCATCTGCACACCAACCAGCTGCTCCTCACCCACCGCAACGGCGAACGGCTGGACCCGCCGGTCTGGCACGACACCATCGGCCTGGCCGGCGGCGAGCCCGGCGACTCCGCCACCTTCCTGGTCAGGTACGAGGACTTCACCGGCCGCGCCGTCGCCCACTGCCATCAACTCCACCACGAGGACCTGGGCATGATGCAGACCGTCGAGTACGTCGATCAGGCCGACGGGTAGACATGTCGACTGCCGTTGACCTGCGGATAGCCGATCTCGGAGATGTCCCGGGCCAGCTCCGCCAGGGTGACCTCTTTGTTCAGCGACGACAGGAGTTCCTGGTCGAGCGGCCGCAGGGCGTACACGGCACTCACCGCCGCCAGGTCCACGGACACCTCGTAGTAGTCCTCGGCGAAGCGCCGGAACGCCTCGGGCGAGCGGTCGACGAGGAGGTGGAACAGGCTCGTGGCGGCATCGCAGTCGGGATGGCCCGACGGAAAGTCGATCGTGCCGTGTCTCCACCGGTCGTCCGTCCTCCGCCGCCACAGGCAGGCCGTCACGACGGGCACACCGTACTCGTCCGTGAACGCCGGCTCCTCGACGAGAGCCTTGAAGACCTCGGGAACCTCGTCGATCACTCCGGGCCAGGGCTCGCCGTCGTGTCCGTACGGGCTCATCGGCGACTCATGGCCGAAGCTGCGGATGTAGGCCCCGGCGGGGGAGAACACGATGGAGTACTCGTCCCCCGAACCGTTGCGCATCGAGGCCTTCTCCTCGCCCTCGCCCCATGCGGCGTCGAAGGAGTAGTACCGGTTCTCCCACTCCGGGCTCAGGATCGCGTCGAGCATCGCGAGCGAGCGGCAGAGGTCCCGGAGGTCGGGGATGTCGGGAAGCCGGCGGGCTACGTCGTACACGGTCATGGGCCCATCCAAGAGGACGCCACTGACATCGACGGGCGGCCGCCGGCCGCCGGGCCTTTCGGGCCCGTCCAGACCCGCGCTCACGGCCGGATGCACCCCGGGGCGGCGGCCGGGTCAGTCCGGCCTGTCGCGGACGTACCTGTAGCGCTCGAAGATCACACGTGCGCCGAACGTCCTGGTCTCGACGAGGTCCAGCCGGATGGCCTCGGTGACCGGGGGCAGGTACGGAGTGCCGCCGCCGACCGCGATCGGGTAGCGGAACATGCGCAGTTCGTCGACCAGGCCCAGTTCGATCGCCGACGCGGCCAGGGCGGCGCCGCCGATCGAGACGTCCTTGTCGGTCGCGTCGAGTGCCGCGCCGACCTCCTCGGTCACCGACGTCCGGGCGAGCCTGGCGTTGCCCTCGACGCTGTCGAGCGTGCGGCTGAAGACGACCTTCGGGAGCGCGGCCCAGATGTCGGCGAACTCGGCCCTGCGTTCGCCGTCGCGCATCGAGGGATCCGTCTCCCACGGGAGCATGGACTCGTAGAGCCTGCGGCCGCACAGATAGGCGCCGAGTCCACGGACCTGCTCGATGTGGAAGCCGAACAGGTCCTCACTGGGGGCCGTCCAACCGAAGTCGCCCTCGCGGTCGGTGACGAAGCCGTCCACCGAGACGCTCATCGAGTAGATCAGCATGACGTCACGCTCGGAGCGGCGGAGCGGCGGACGGTGATCGTGAAGAGGTTCACCCTCGGGCCAGGCATCGGGATCTCCTATCTTTTGCGAGCTGATCCGTCATGGTCGGTGACCGTTCGCGGGTCGAGGACTCCTCGGTCGTGGGCGGTCCAGGCGACCCGATCGTACGGCTGTCGCCGACGCCGGACCGGGATGCCGGTGGCGGCACGCGGGTCTCGCGGCAGAAAGCGGCAGGGCGGCCCAGGGCGGGGCTGGTTCGGCGGGCGTGTCCAGGCGCGTACCGCCGGCCTGCGGGCGGGATCGTCGACGCCTCCCGTGAACCCCAGCCCCACATTCGAAGGCCGGTGTGGTTATGATCCTCCGCAGCAAGGCCGTAGCGCAGAGGTCGTCGCGCCCACGCATCGAGCTGGAGGACGTCGGTTCGAATCCGACCGGTCTTGCGTCTACTTGATGTCGACGCGGACGCCGGGCACCGGCGCAGGACCGGTGGAGTGGTGATGAACCAGCCGACAACGCCCGTACGCTGCCCCGCGATCGAGCACCCGGACCTGCCGCTCGCCGACCCGGCGGCGCTCGGCCCCCTGGTGGCCCGCCTGGGCGACGCACGGCCCGTGACCGACGACGAGACCTTCCCGCTCGGCACCCTGCGCGCCGACGGCCGCGTGGATCTGTGCAAGCAGGGGCTCGGCCCCGAGGGCGCCGCCCGGCTGCTGTCCGTCGCCGCCACCTCCCCGCACGCCGCGCATCTGCTGCTGGGCACCAACTCCCTGGGCGACGCCGGTGTCCGCTCGTTGGCCGACGCGCTGGTGGCGGCCCGTGACGGTGGCGATTCGCACGGCATCCGCACCCTCTACCTCGGCTGCAACCGCATCGGCCCGGACGGCGTGGACGCCCTCGCCGCGGCGCTCACCGACGACAGCGCGCCGCGTGCCCTGTGGCTCAAGCGCAACCCCGTCGGAGAGGCCGGGGCCCGCGCCCTCGCCGGGCTGCTGCGCCGCAACACCGGCCTGCGCACGCTCGACCTCTTCAACACCGGCCTCGGTGGCGCGGGCGTAAGGCACCTGCTGGACGCCCTGCTCGACCGGGACGCCCCGCTCGAACGCCTCTTCATCGGCGGCAACGGACTCACCCCCGCCGACGCGCCGCTGCTCGCCGCCCTCGTCCGGGACGCCGGTGTCCGCGAGCTGTACCTGACGGCCAACCACCTCGGCGACGAGGGCACCGCCGTGCTGGCCGCCGCGACGGACGTGGCGCGGCCCGTCCGGCTCGGCCTCGGTGGCAACGGCATCGGCCCCGACGGGGCCCGCGCCCTCGCCGACGCGCTCGACGGCATCGAGACCCTCGACCTCGGCCGGGCCATGTCCGAGCGCAGCCTCGGCGCCCCCGGCAACGCCACCGGCGACGAGGGCGCCCACGCCCTGGCCACCGCGCTGCCGGGCAGCCCGCTGCGCCGCCTCGAACTGCGCCACACCGGCATCACGGGGCGCGGCGCCAAGACCCTGCTCGCCGCCCTGCCCGACGGGCACCGCCTCGAGTACGTCGGTCTCGGCCCCGGCCTGCCGCGCCGGGTCAAGCGGTCGTTCACCGAACGACTGTGCCCCGCCCGGCCCACCCACCCCGACGTACGCGCGATAGGCAGCCTGTACCGATGAACCCGCAGCCGGTGTCACCCGCGGCCCTCTCGCCCGACGACGCCTCCGCCTGGGCCCGCGTCCGCCGTTACGCCGTCCCGCGCCGGATGATCGAGGCCGCCACGCAGGCACGGCTGGCCGGTGACTGGCGCGCCGCCTGCGCCGTGGCCGCGCTGGACGTGCCCGCCGGTCTCGACCCGGAACGCGTCGCCGACGAGTACGGCCCCGAGGTCGCGGCCCGCGTCGCTGACGACCTGCTCCATCTGGCCCCGGACCTGCTGCGCTGGCATCTGCCGCGCGTCCTCGGCGGCCACACCACACTCACCCCCGCCCGGCGGGTCGTCCTCGCCTCCTACGGCACCCTCGGCCCGGTGCTGTCGGTGACTACGACCCCGATGCTGGAAGGGCCCCAGCGGCTGCGCCTGCACTTCGGGCCCGCCGTACCGCCCGGGAAGGACCGGCTGCACGGGCTGACGTACACCACCGAGGACTGGACGGCGGCCCGGCGCTTCTGGGACGCCCGCCGCACCGGCGAACTCCGCTACAGCGCGGGCCCGGTGGGCTGCGAGCGGCTGCCGTTTCTGCGCCCGGACGGCACCCCGCTCACTCCGGAGGAGCTGCCGGCCGAGGACCCGGGCGACAACGACCCGGCCGCCCACGCCGAGTGGGTCGCCGTGCTCCAGTCCCGTGGCGCCCATGTCGAGGCGTACGCGGCGGCCGGGCTCGACCTCGACCTCACCACACCGCCCCGGGGCCCTCGTTCCTACCGGGATCTCGACGTGGCCGAGCTGGTCACCCGCGTCTCCCCCGACCTCTCCCGCACGGCCGCGGAGATCCGGCTCCTCGAACGCGCCGGACGCGGCCCGGTGTTCCGCCTCCCTGTCGGCTGGCAGGGCCATCTGCGGTTCGAACTCGCCCCCGGCGAGGCCGAGATCGCGGGTGTGCGTGTCAGCGGACGGGACCGGGACCAGGAGGACGACGTCCCGATGCTGCCCTCGTACGTCTGGCAGCGGCTGCCCGACGTCGGGCTGCTGCTCGGCGGCCGGGTCCGGCCCGATGAGCTGCACCCGCTGGTCTCCGCCGCCCTGTTCCCGAAGTCCGGGCCCGCCGTCGGTCCGTCCGGCCCGGCGGTGCCCGCACCGGTCCGGGTCCGCTGCGGCCGGGACTGGCACGAGGTCGTCTCCCGGGACGGCGCCCTGGACATCCCGCACTCCCAGCAGGAGCAGCAGCGCGAACTCGCCCTGCGCGCCTTCGGCGGGAAGGTGACCGGCTGCTTCGCCGTCCGGCACGCCTGGACCAGCGGCGAGGGACGGCTGCCGCGCGGGCTGCGCGACCAGCGGCGCGAGCTGTTCCTGCACATCCAGCACGGGGACACCGCCGCCGTGCTGGACCTGCTCGACGCCGGTACGGACCCACATGTGCGCGACGGCCGGGGACGCGGTCTGCTCCACCTCCTGCATCTGCTCGACCACCGTGAGCTGCTGCCGCGGCTGCTGGCCGCCGGGCTGGACCTGGAGGCGCACGACAAGACGGACCGCACACCGCTGCAGAACGCCGTCCACAGCGGCGGATCGGCCGCTCTGGTCAAGGACTTCATCGCCGCCGGTGCCCGCATCGACGTGATCGACGAGATGGAGCTGTCCCTCGCCCAGGTCGTGCGCCGCTACGAGCGCACCGACCTGATGTTCCTGCGCCGCCGTGTGCTCGACGAACACCCCGGCATCGGCTCCGATTGGTTCGACGACTACATGAGCGAGCGGGACTCCGAACCCGACTGGGACGAGGACGACATGCCGCCTCCCGAGGACGAGGACCCGCACGCATGACCACTTCCCCCGCCGTGCCCGCGGCCCTCGCTGCGGCCGACGCGCTCAACGCCCGGCTGCGCGTCACCCGCAGCGAGTCGGCAGGCAACACCCAACTGGAGGCGCTCGCACTGGCGGTGACGGCCAATCAGCCCGTCCTGCTGTGGGGTGAGCCGGGCATCGGCAAGTCCGCCGGCATGGAACAGCTCGCCGACGCTCTCGGCGTCCGCCTGGAGACGGTCGTCGCCAGCGTCCACGAGCCGTCGGACTTCGCCGGACTGCCGATCGTGGGCGACGACCCGGCCGCCTCGGGTGTGCCGATGGCCCCGCCGGACTGGGCCGTGCGTCTGGCCCGTACCGGCCACGGGCTGCTGTTCTTCGACGAGTTGTCCTCGGCGCCGCCCGCCGTGCAGGCCGCCCTGCTGCGCGTCGTCCTGGAACGCCGGGTCGGCAGCCTGGTCCTGCCCGAGTCGGTACGGATCGTCGCCGCCGCCAACCCGCCCTCCAGCGCGGCCGACGGCTGGCACCTCACCCCGCCGCTCGCCAACCGCTTCGTCCACCTCGACTGGACGCACGACCCGCGCACCGTGGCCCGCGGCATGGCCGGCACCTGGCCCGAGACCGTGCTGCCCACGGTGGACCCGGCGCGGGCGCCCGGCGCGGTGGCCCGCGCCCGCGGTGTGATCTCCGGCTTCCTCACCGCCCGGCCCGGTCTGGTGCACCACATGCCGAAGGAGACCGAGGGCCGCGGCCGCGCCTGGCCCTCGCCACGCACCTGGGAGATGGCGCTGCGGCTGCTCGCCGCCGGTTACGCCTCCGGTGCCGGACACGAGGCGCAGGCCGCCGCCGTGACGGGCGCGGTCGGCGACGCCGCGGGCATCGAGCTGCTGTCGTACCTGGAGAACCTCGACCTGCCGGACCCCGACCGGGTGCTCGCCGACCCGTCCGCCTTCGCGCTGCCCGAGCGCGGTGACCGGCAGCTGGCGTTCCTCATCGCCGTGGTCGCCGCCGTGCAGGGCGAGCCCACCCTGCCCCGCTGGGAGGCGGGCTGGGAGGTCCTCGCCAAGGCCGTGGAGGCCGGGGTGCCGGACGTGGCCGCGCGGGCCGCCCGCGACCTCGCCGTGATGCGCGAGCCGGACTGGCCGATCCCGCCGGGCATCGACGCCTTCCTGGAACTGCTCCAGCTGGCGGGCGCCCTGCCGGGCGCGCGCTGACCGGCCGCCCGTGACCGCCACCGGGAGCCCGGCCGGGGAACTGGACCGCGCCAAGCTGCTGGCCGCCCGCTACAAGGCGGCCGAGGCACGCCCGTACCTGGCCTCCGCCCTGTACGCGCTCACCGTCGTGGCCTCCCGGCAGGTGCGCACCATGGCCGTCGACCGGTACTGGCGCTGCTACGTCGCGCCGGAGTTCGTCGAGGCCACCGACGTCGAGGACCTGGCCGGGGTGTGGATCCACGAGGCCGCGCACCTGCTGCGCGACCATCACGGCCGGGCGGACCAACTGCCTGCGGCCGACCAGCGCGACCGGCTGCGGGTGAACATCGCCCAGGACTGCGAGATCAACGACGACCTCCTCTCCGACGGGCTGCGGCTGCCCGAAGGACGGATGGAGCCGCGCCTGTTCGGGCTGCCCGAGGGCGGTCTCTTCGAGGGCTACCTGCCCGGCATCCCGCCCTCTCCCCCGCACCACGTGGACTGCGGGTCCGGCGCGCACGGTGTGCCCGCGCCCTGGGACCTGGGACGGAGCGGCGGCGACGGTGTGGCCGGGCTCGGCCCCGTCGAGGCCGAGGCGCTGCGCCGGCAGACCGCCCAGGCCGTCCGCGCCCACCAGCGCTCCCGGGGATCGGTACCGGCGGGCTGGAGGCGCTGGGCGGAGGAGGTCCTGGAGCCCACCGTCGACTGGCGCAAGGCGCTGACCGGAGCCGTCCGCGAGGCCGCCGCCTGGGCGGGCGGCGCCGTCGACTACACCTATCGCCGCCCCTCGCGCCGCACCCCCGCCCTGGGCGGCCGCGTGGTCCTTCCCAGTCTGCGCCGGCCGCTGCCGCGCGTGGCGATCGTCGTCGACACCTCCGGCTCGATGGGCGACGACGACCTGGCCGCCGCGCTGGCCGAGGTGTCCGGTGTGCTGCGCGAGGTGGGCATCGGCGGCAACCGGGTCGCAGTCCTCGCGTGCGACGCCGACGTACAGGCCGTCGCCCGGGTGTCGGCCGTGTCCGAGGTCGAACTCGCGGGCGGCGGCGGGACGGACATGACCGTGGGCATCCGTACCGCGCTCGCCGCGCCCGAACCCCCGCAGATCGTCGTCGTCCTCACCGACGGGTACACGCCCTGGCCCGCGGAGCCCGTGTCCTGCCGGCTCATCGTGGCGCTGATCGGCGAGGACGCCCCGCAGCCGCCCGCCTGGGCGGAGACCGTACGGATCACTCCGCCCCGCTGATCGACCGGTCGGTGCACGACGCGTTGCCGGACCTCCGGGCAGAGGAGGGCGGACGTTCGAGGGCCGGCAGTGTCGGCCCCCTGGGCATCCCGCCACCGCACTGCGGGCGACAACGCCGCATTCGCTCGCGCCTCTCCGGCAAACCGGCGAGATCGTGATCGCATCTCCCCAGGGTTGTCTCCTCACCGGAGGTCGCACGTGGAGGTGTTCTCCGAGCGGAGCCGGCTGTCCCGGCGGTCGATGCTGGCGCTGCTGGCGCTGCCCCTGGCCGGAGCGTGCGCCCCGGCCCGGTACTGTCCGCCGGGCCAGTGCGCTCGAGGCGCCGACGGCACGGTGTTCGTGGCGGACCACTCCTCGCCCGAGGAGGCGGCGAAGGCGGCGCGCGGCAAGACGCTGGTCTTCCCGGCGGGCAGGACCTACACCGTGAAGTCGCTGGCGATCCCCGCGCACTGCACCGTCCAGGGCAACGGCTCCACCCTCAGATTCCCGGACGACTCGACGACCACGTCCTGGCAGTCCGACGAGATCCTCAAGGTGAACGGACCCGGCGTCACGCTCGACGGCCTCAGGTTCGACGGCAACTCCTCCCGTCAGGGCTCGACTTGGTCCCAGCACAGGCATTGCGTCCGGATTCAGGGCGCGCTGTCCGGCACCGTGGTCAGAAATTGCCGGTTCGTCGACATCATCGGCGACGGCGTCTACGTCAATGTGGGCACCTCGGTCAACACCAGGATCGGGCCCGGCAACTCCTTCCGGGCCCGTCACGACAACCGCAACGGCGTCTCCATCGTCACGGGGGACACGGTCGAGGTCTTCGGGAACACCTTCACCGACTGCACCCGCTCCGGCATGCCCGGCCCGATCGACATCGAGCCGAACTCCCCCGACGACCACCTCGCGCACATCGACATCCACGACAACATCATCCGTGCGGGCTCCGCCTTCGGCACCGGCGTTCTCCCCGGCATCGTCTACGCCGGCATCCAGAACGCCGCCGCCGAAGACATCAGAATCCGCGACAACGACATCAGCGGGACCCGCCTCACCTGCGGCATCCTCGCCCTCGGCGTAGAAGGCGGCCCGCTCAACGCCGTGACCGGCCTGGTCATCTCCGGCAACAACGTCCACGGCATCGGATACACCGACAAGAGCGGAGTCGAACTCGACCAGCCCATCCGTGCCGACGTCACCGGCAACACCTTCGCCGGCATGCAGTACGGCGTCTACAGCCACCGTGCGTGCCTGGCGGCCTCCACAGGGAACGTCTTCGACGACGTCACCAGCAACGTGGTCGACGACGCCCCCGTCTGCTCCTGATGCCCCTCACCTGTCCGTCACGCGCGACCTGCGCCGGAGCGCCCAGCCGAGGGCCGCAACGGCGAACGCGCAGGAGACCGCCACACCCGGCCAGGGAGCGAGCGGGTAGTAGCCCTCCTGCGGAAGCCCCGCCCCGGTCACATGGGCGTAGTCCGGCACGCTCTGCCGAACGGCGAAGCCCGCTGCCGGCGTCACCCGCAGCAGCCACTGGGACACATGGGTCGGCAGGACACCCGAGACCGCGAGCACGTCGGGCACGATCAGCAGGGCCAGAGCGACGACGACCGCCGGCACGGCGCGCCGGACGGACGCGCCGAGGCCGAGGGCGAGGACCGCGGCCGCCGCCAGCAGTACCGCCGTACCGACCACCGTCCGCGCCTCGGTCTGCCAGGGGACGGTGTGGACGGGAACGCCGTTCGAGCCGAGAAGCCACTTGGCCACGATCAGTGTGATGAGGGCGCCCAGCAGACCCGCGGCGAAGGCGACGGCGCCGATCACCGATGCCCTGGCCGTCAGGGCCCTCTGCCGCTGGGCGCGGGTGAGCCCGGCGTCGTCCCGCAGGCGTCGGCCCGTGACCGAGCGCACCGCCACCACGACCAGCGCGACCATCAGGACGTAGGTCCCGATCAGCACGCTCTCGATCCTCAGCCCGGCGTCGTTGTCCGCCGGCCCGACGTCGCCCACACCCGTCACGGAGTACCGTCCGCCGGACTCCCGTACGCCGCCCGGATGATGAGGAGTCACCCCGTCCGGCTCCAGCGTGACGCCGATGTCGTCCCGCTCCCAGGGTCCTGCGAGGCTGACCCGGTCGAAGCCGGCGGTGACCTCGCTGAAGCGGAGCTCCGTTCCCGCGCCCCTGGTGAGGGCGCCCGGTGAGGCGGCGAACATGCCGATCCGCACGGTCTCGGGCAGGTCCATCCGCACGGTGCCGACCCTCGTCCAGCGTTCTCCGTCGGCGGACTCCTCGCCGGTCAGCGTGTCTCCCGCCCGCGTGAGGCGCAGCCAGCGGGGCTGCGCCGCGGAGACCTTCCCCGGTCGACCGGCGGTGTCATGGACGAAGTCGTGCTGCATCCGTACGCCGTGCTCGGCGGTGTACATGACCGCCGCGTAAGGGGCGCCCTGCCTCACACCGTCCTTCACCATCACTCCGGCCTTCGCCCACGGCACCAGCCCTGGAACGGGTTCCGGGCCCGGTCCTTCGGTGCCCGGGGGCGGCGGCTCCTTGATCCGGCCGGTCATGGAGGTCAGCCGGACCGTGATGCTGCCGTCTCCGCTCAACGGCCGGTGCACGAAGTAGAACCGGTCGGAGACCGCCGCGCCGTCCGGCCCGACGGGGGCGGTCGGGCAGGCGATCTCCTCCTCTCCCCTGCTGCACGTGCTGCGGTTGCCGATCGCCACCAGCGCTCCCAGCAGTCCCATGACCAGCACGGAGACCGTGATGGCCAGCCAGCCGCCCCGTGCGGCCCGCAGGGCAGCCCAGGACGCCCTTGGTGACGGCCCGGTCCCTGCCGCGCGCGCCCTCTCCGTCGTCGCGTACACGCCCTCCGCCTCGGTGACTTCGCCGGGTACCGGACGATCGTGCCGTCGTCCGGGCGGGCCCTTCGTCGGTTCGCTCATGGCAGCGGTTCTACGGCGCGGCCGGTGTCAGCCCGGTGGCCCCGGCCGACACCGGGCTGACACCGGGCGCGATGGCATGCTGAGGCCATGCGTGTACTGATCGTCGAGGACTTCGAAGTGCTGGCCCGAGCCGTCGCGACAGGCCTGCGCCGGGAGGGCATGGCGGTCGACGTCGTCCTCGACGGTGCGGAGGCCCTGGAGCGCCTGTCACACACGCGCTATGCCCTGGTGGTCCTGGACCGGGATCTGCCCGTGGTCCACGGCGACGAGGTGTGCCGGCGGATCGTGGCCGCGCACCCGGCGACCCGGGTGCTGATGCTGACCGCGGCCAGTACCGTCGGGCAGCGGGTCGACGGCCTCGGCCTGGGCGCCGACGACTACCTGACGAAGCCGTTCGACTTCGCCGAACTCGTCGCCCGGATCAGGGCACTTGCCCGTCGGCCGACCACCGCGCTGCCCCCGGTTCTCGAGAGCGGGGATCTGGCCCTGGACACCGGCCGCCGTCTCGTGTCACGTGCCGGACGGCGGCTGGAACTCAGCCCGAAGGAGTTCGCCGTCCTGGAGTGTCTGCTCACCGAGCAGGGTCGGCTGGTCTCCACGGAGGAGCTGCTCGAGCGGGTCTGGGACGAGGCGGCCGACCCGTTCACCACGGCGGTCAAGACCACGATCCGCCGTCTGCGCGCCAAGCTCGGCGATCCGCCGGTCATCCACACGGTGCGCGAGGGCGGCTACCGGATCGGGGCGGCGTGATGCGCGAGCGGCGATCGGATCGGGGCACGGCGGAGTGGAAGTGGCTGCCGGATCGAGGCACGGCGGCACGGGAGCGGCTGTCGGATCGCGGCACCGTGGCATGTCAGCGGCCGCCGGACGGGGGCACTCCCACAGGGGAGCGACCGCGGCTGTCGGGCCGGGGCGAACTCGCTCGTGAGCGGCCCTCGATACGCGGACGCGGACGTACCCTGCGCACGCGGTTCACCCTGCTCTACGCCGGCCCGTTCCTGGTGTCCGGCGGCGTACTGCTGAGCATCCCGCTCATGCAGGCCGGTTCGTCGAGCAGCCGGCCGGTCGGCCGTCCCGGCGATCCCGCCCCCGCCCCCACGGCCACAGCCGACCTCGGCCCGCTGTTCGTCGCCACGGCGCTGGGCTTCGCCGCGATGGCCGTACTCGCGGTGGTCCTCGGCTGGTTGATCGCGGGCCGGTATCTGCGGCCCCTGCGGACCATCACCGCCACCGCACGGGACATCTCCGCGACCCGCCTCGACCGGCGCCTCGGCCCGACCGGGTCCGGTGACGAGTTCACCGAACTGGCCGCCACGCTCGACGACCTCTTCGAGCGGCTCCAGGCCGCTTTCGACTCACAACGGCACTTCGTCGCCAACGCCTCGCACGAGCTGCGCACCCCGCTCACGGCCGAGCGGACACTGCTCCAGGTCGCGCTCGCCGATCCGGACGCCTCGGTCGAGTCGCTGCGGGCGGTCTGCCAGGACGTGCTGGCGCTCGGCGCGGCACAAGAACGCCTCATCGACTCGCTGTTGACCCTCGCCACCGGCGAGCAGGGCGTCCAGGAGCACACGCCGCTGGACCTCGCCGACATCGCCGGGAAGGTGGTGACGGCACGCGCCGACGAAGCCCGGCGCCGGGGTGTACGGGTCGGCACGGAGCTGGCGGCGGCGCCGACGGCCGGGGACCCGGGGCTGGTCGAGAGCCTGGTGACCAACCTCGTCGACAACGCCCTGCGGTACAACGTGCCCGACGGCACCGTCCGGATCGTGACGACGGACGGGGACGGACGGGCGCGCGTCTCGGTCCGCAACACCGGGCCCGTCGTCCGCCCGGAGGAGGTCCGGCGGGCGTTCCAGCCGTTCCGCCGCGTCAGCCGGGAGCGTGTCCGGCACGCCGACGGCCATGGGCTCGGGCTGGCCATCGTCCGTGCCGTCGCGGACGCGCACGGGGCCGGGCTCAGCGCGCACGCCCGGCCGGAGGGCGGCCTCGACATCGAGGTCGCCTTTCCGTCCGTGCCTGAGCCATGAGGCCGGGCTGCCCCCCCGGGGTCAGTGGTGGCGGCCCCAGTCCAGGCGGTCGGCCAGGCCCGCTTCACCGAAGGCCGCCGCCAGTTCGTCGCCGCCCTCGGTGAAGTGGGCCCAGCTGTCGTAGTGGACCGGAACCACGCGGCGGGCCCCGAGTGTCCGAGCGGCCTCGGCGGCCTGGGCGCTGTCCAGGACGATGCACCGGCCGTCGAAGAGAACCGGGAAGCGCGGCGCGCCCGCGAAGAGCACGGCGGTGTCGACCGGGCCGAAGCGGGCGGCGATCTCCTTCACCGCGTCGAGCGAGGCGTTGTCGCCGCTGACGTAGACGGTGGGCAGGCCCTCACCGGTGAGGACGAAGCCCACGACCTGGCCGAGAACGCTCTCGACCTCCTCACGCGGGCCGGGTCCGTGGATCGCGGGGACGCCGGTCACGGTCAGCGTGCCGCCGTCGGGGCGTTCCAGTGCGACGGACTCCCAGTCGGCCAGGCCCTTCGCCTTCCCCCCGAGGCGCCGGCCGCCGCCCGGCGTGGTGAGGGTGAGAGGGACGTCGGCGAGCAGGGCGCGGCCGGAGGTGTCGAGATTGTCGGCGTGTTCGTCGTGCGAGAGGAGGACGACGTCGACGGGGCCGAGTTCGGCGGGGTCGGCGGTGGAGGGGGCGGTCTTGGTGAGGACGGGAGGGTAGTCGCCCGGGCCGTCGAAGGTCGGGTCGGTCAGAAAGCGCAGGCCGCCGTACTCGAACAGGGCGGTCGGGCCGCCGAAGACGCTGACCGGGAACCGGTCGGTCGCCGCCGTCGCCGGGAGAGAAGAGTCGGCCGCTGCCGGGAGAGAAGACACGAAGCACACACCTCACGGATAGATTCGCTTGAACCGTGAGACGACCGTAGTTCTTTCTCACGGATACATGCAAGCCGTACCATGAGGTCCATGAACGAGCCCGCGACGGAAGAACCCGGGCTGCCGCCCGCGCAGGGCGAGGAGGAGCACCCCTCGCTCGCCCTGGCCAACAGCGCGATCGCGCTGCCCGGCGGCCACACGGTCGACCTCCTGGGCACTCCCCCGCAGGCGAACCGGTGGCTGACCGCGCGCGGGCTCGCGCCCGTCGACATCGGCATGCAGGACATGTGCGCGGCACAACTGCGCTCGCTGCGCGAACAGATCAGGTCACTGCTGTCCGCCTACGCGGCCGGGGTTCCCGCCCTCCCCGCCGCCGTCATGGCCGTGAACGACGCCATGACCCGTGTCTCCACCACGTCCGTACTGCGCTGGGACGACAAGACCGGCCCCTACCGCGCCACCCCGCACCCCACCACCGAGATCGTCGACCACGCCCTCGCCACCCTGGCCGGCGACGCCGCCGACCTGCTCACCGGCCCCGACGCCGAACGTCTCACCGCCTGCGGCTCCGCCCCCTGCAACCGCTACCTGCTGCGCCACGGCCGCCGCCAGTGGTGCTCCACCCGCTGCGGCGACCGCGCCCGCGCGGCCCGCGCCTACGCCCGCCGGACGACCTGACCGCACGACGGCGGGGGCCGGCGCGCCGATGCGGGCTCAGGCCTCGTCGAAGGGTTCGTCGCTCCATCTGAACCAGGCATGTGCCTCGCTGACGTGCAGGAGGAACTCCGCGACCGGGCCCGACGGGGCGACCAGCGTCAAGGCGTTCGCGATCCGGTCGTAGGAGGCGTCGAACCGCTCGTACTCCTCCGCCTCCAGGAGAGCCAGGGTCTCGTCGAACCACGGCTTCACCTCTCCGAACGCCGGCGCCGGAACGAAACGTCCGCTCAGCCAGGGGAAGTCGGCCTCGTCGATCACGATCTCGCCGAGCAGCTCGTCCTGGCGCATGAGTCGCCAGACATCACCGTCGAAACCCATCCGGGCGCCCTCCACTCACCTGCTCGGCCATCCGCAGCCTCTCACGCGGGACTGACAACGGCGCGGCAGCGTGAGCGTCCCGATCGGGTCGGCTGCCGTTGTGCCGTCCGGCACCGGATGCGGCGTCGGGCGCTCGCCTCAGTCCTTCCGTACCTGGTCATAACGTCCGAGGTAGCGGAACGCGCCGCCGTGGGTCTCGTAGAGGAAGCCCGAGTTCTCCGCGACGAGGAGGCGGGTTCTCGGGTCGAAGCCGATCGGTTTGGCCACGCCCTCGTAGCGCTGGCGGAACACCGCCTCGGCGAGGACGCCGCGGCCCACCTGGTCCTCCTGCTCGTCGCCGACCAGTCCCGTGAGCGTCTGCGCGAGCAGGCCCACGGCGTCGTACGCCTCGGCCGACCAGGGTGCCGGCTGCGCGCCCCAGCGTTCGCGGTGGGTGGTGGCGAACCGGGCGGCGGGGCCGGAGGCGGCCGCGGTCGTGGCGGTGCGGGCGGAGCCGAAGACCCAGCCCTCGGCCGAGTCCTTCGCCTCGCGGAGGAAGACCGGGTCCATGACCGGATCGACCGTCACCTTCGCCCCGGTGAACCGTGCCTCGGCCAGTTGCCGGGCGACCTGGGCGGCGCGCTCGGGCGACGTACCGGCGTAGACGATCCCGCCGGGGCCCGTGGCCAGCGCCGCGGCGACGGCTGCCGTGACGTCGTCCCCGGCGTCCACGGGGTGCACCGTGGTCGTCCCCTCCGAGGGCGGTGCCTCCATCAGGTCGGCGGTGAGGTCCTCGGCGACCGGGCCGCCCGCGCGATCCCGTACCACGGCGACCCGGCTCACCGGGCGAACGCTGGTCAGGTAGTACAGCAGGGGCATCGTCTGCATCGCCCGGGTCGCCCGGGTCACGTACAGGGTGGGTTTCACCAGCGGTGACAGGCCGCCGCCGTCGCAGGACACCAGCACCATCGCCGCCCCGGCCGCCGTGTACACCGGCTCGGCGGCGGTCAGGGTCGCCTCGGACATGGGGCCGATCACGGCCGCGACGGGGGACGCGCCGGACAGCAGCCCCCGGGCGGTGGCAGCGGCCCGGCCAGCCTCACCACGGTCGTCGGCCGGGCGCAGCGCGAGCCTGAACGGCACGTCGGAACGGGCGTTGTGGGCCTCCACGGCGAGCAGGGCACCCCGGCGGGTCGCCTCCCCCGTGGCCTTGCCGGGGCCGGTCAGGTCGGCGTGCAGCCCGAGCGTGTACAGGGGGCGGTTGTCCTCCTTCGCGGACGAACGGCGGCTGAGGAACACCCCGGCCGCCGTGCCGGACACCGCGAGCAACGCGGCTCCCGCGCCACCAGCCAGCAGAAACCGGCGGCGGGAGGTCACGGGCCGGGCGGCGACAGGGTGCTCCGCGGCCGTCGGCGCCGTCGCGTGGGAGCGCGGCGGTGGGTCGAGGGCGCGGGCGGCACGGTCGGCGACCAGTCGCAGCACCCCGGGAGGGAGCCAGTCGGTCGCGGTGGCGTCTCGGCCCGGGGGTCCGTCGGCGGGGATATCGGCGGCCGCCCCTGTCCCGGTCGACGCCGCTTCCGGTCCCGCCGCCGGTCCCCAGACCCCCGAGCGGCGCGGGTCGGGAGTGGGTCGCGTGGCCGACAGCGCCGCCGCGAACTCGGGCGCCGTGGGCCGGGCGGCGGCGTCGCGCGACAGACAGCGCGAGACCATCTCCCTCGCGGGCGGCGGCAGTTGACGCAGTCCGTCGAGATCGGGATCCTCGTGCAGCGTGCGGTAGAGGACGGCGAGCGCGTCGCCCGCGCCGAAGGGGGGCCGGCCGCTCACGGCGTACGCCAGTACGCAGCCGAGGGAGAACATGTCGCTCGGCGGTCCGACCTCACCGCCGTACTGCCGGGCCTGTTCGGGTGAGAGGTAGCCGGGTGTGCCGACGACGGTGTCCGCGGAGGTGAGCGCGGTCGCTCCGGCGCCCCGCACGATGCCGAAGTCGATCAGCCGCGGGCCGTCACGGGTCAGCAGCAGGTTGCCCGGCTTCACGTCCCGGTGCACGAGACCCGTGGCGTGCACCTCGGCCAGGGTCTCGGCGAGCCGTGCGCCGAGCGTGAGGACCGAGACGACGGGCAGCGGTCCGCACGCCGTGACCGCCTCCGACAGGGACGGGCCCGCCACGAAGTCGGTGGTCAGCCAGGGTTCCCTGGCCTCGGCGTCGGCCGCCCGCACCGGCACCGTCCAGCGGCCGGTGAGCCGCCCGGCCAGCGCGGCCTCGCGGCGGAACCGGGCGCGGAAGGCCGGGTCGGCGGCGTGTTCCGCGCGAATCACCTTCAGGGCGACCAGTTCCCCGGTGCCGGTGCGGGCCAGGTACACGACTCCCATGCCGCCCGCGCCGAGCCGGGCGAGCAGTCGGTGCCCGCCGATGCCGACCGGGTCGTCAGCTCGTAGCGCGTGCATGGCCCGCCCTCACACTCCCCCGACCGTGAGCGGCTCCGTGAACCGGAAGCGCCCGTTGCGCACTTGATAGAGGTACACGTTCTCGGCGTTGAGCCAACGGCGCTCGTTGAAGGAGTAAGTACCGGCGAGACCTCTGTACTTCGCCTTGCCGAGTGCGTCGCTGAGCGCGTCCCGTGAGGGGCGTCGGACGCCGGGGCCGGCGAGTGCTGTGAGCCGGTCGACGACCAGGCGGACGGCGTCGTACGTCTCCACGGCCCAAGGGCCCGGCCGGGCACGGTAGCGGCGCTGGTAGGCGGCGGCGAAGGCGCGGGCCGCGCGGGCGCCCGGGTCGGAGCAGGACATCACGGCCTGCCAGCCCTCCGCCGCCTCGCCCGCCGCCTCGAGGAACGCCTCCCCCGCCGAACCCGGGTCGAGGAAGCGCGGTGCGGTGAAACGTCTGGCGTGCAGGAACCGGGCCACGTCGGCGGCACGCTGCGGCGTTCCCGAGTAGTAGACGCTGTCGGCACCCCGGCCGAGCAACTCCCTTACGGCAGGGGTGCCGTCGGTGATCGAGACGGGAACGACCTTGTGGGTCACGGACACTTCGGCGATGCCCGCGGGCTGGTGCATCATCTGGGCCGGTTCCCAGCCGCTGATCCGGCCCGCCCGGTCGATGACCATGCCCAGATGCCGCCCGTGCTGTCGCACCAGTGCCAGCACGACACCGAACGCGGTGTAGCTGTTCAGGGGCGCGGCCCGGAAGTAGTGCCGGGGCTGACGCAACTGCGCTGTCGACATGGCGCCGATGGACAGTTCGGACATGGTGACGAGGGGCAGCACGGCGTTCTCGTAGATGTCCACCACGGGTGCGGTCGTCGCGCCGGTCGGGCCGAACACGGCGAACATGTCCCGGTCGCCGGACAGCCGCCGCGCCGCGGCGCGGGCCTTCTTCAGGTCACCGCCGTCGTCCTCGACGCGCAGGACCAGTTCGAAGGGCTTGTCGGCGCGGGCGTTGTGCTCCGCCACGGCGAGCCGGGCCGCCCGTTCCTGTTCGCGTCCCAGGGCCATGCCCGGACCCGACAGGTCGGCCTGGACACCGAGCAGCCACCGCCGTTTCCCGCTCACCCGTCCGGTCGGGGTGTCGTCGTCGCGCAGCAGGGCCCAGGCGCCACCGCCGGCGCCCGCGGCGAGCAGGGCACCGCCCGCCGCCCAGACCATCACGCGCCGGCGGCCGGGACCGGGCGGCGCGGCGGCCGTGCGGGGCGTTCCGGCCTCGGTGTCCTGCACGCCCGGCAGCGCCAGCAGTCCGGCGGCACGGTCGGCGATCATCCGGACCACGGTGTCGGGCAGCCAGTCGATGTCGGTGCCCGTCATGCCGTCCCCGAGCGCGGCGGCGGCCTCGGCGGCCGAGGGGCGTGCTCCGGGATCCTTGGCCAGGCAGCGTTCCAGGAGGGCACGCAGCGGGTCGTCGGTGATGCCGTGCAGATCGGGTGCGTCGTGGACGGTGCGATAGAGCAGGGCCGCGCTGTCTCCGAGGCCGAACGGCGGCCGGCCGGTGGCGGCGTACGTGAGGACACAGCCGAGGGAGAAGAGGTCGCTCGCGGGAGTGATCCACTGCCCGCGCGCCTGCTCGGGCGACCAGAAGCCCGGGGAGCCGACGACCAGCCCGGTCGCCGTCAACGCGGTCCGCTCGTCCATGGCACGGGCGATGCCGAAGTCGATCAGGCGCGGGCCGTCCAGGGCCAGCAGGACGTTGCCCGGCTTGACGTCACGGTGCACCAGGCCGGCGCCGTGCACCGCGTCCAGGGCCCGCGCCAGTACGGAGCCCAGGAACCGCACGGCGCGCGGGGGAAGCGCACCGCAGGTGGCCACCGCCTCGGCGAGCGAGGGCCCGGGGACGAAGGCCGATGCCAGCCAGGGTGCCGGGGCGTCCGGGTCGGCGGCGAGGACCCGGGCCACCCATGGCCCGTCCACGCCGCGGGCGGCGGCCACCTCGCGCGCGAACCGGGCGCGGAACTCGGGCTGTTGGGCGTACTCCGGCTGGATCACCTTGACCGCGGCCAGCTCTCCGGCCGGAGTGCGGGCCAGGTACACCACACCCATCCCGCCCGCTCCGAGCCGCCCGAGCAGCCGGTTCCCGCCCAGGTGCGAGGGGTCCGAGGGCAGCAGGCGCTCCATCACATGCCCTCCGTCGCGGGGGTGGCGGTCGTGTCCCCGGCGGCTCCCGGCACCGCCCATCCGGCCGGGTCCGCCTTCGCGCCCGTCCCGTCCACGGGCCGTCCGATCTGCTTATCCGCCCGCAGCAGCATCCGTGGCACCGGGCCGTTCACCTCGGTCAGGAGCCCTTGTGCGTCCCAGCCCTCGCCGGCGCAGGCGGACATCGACACCACGACCGGCCCGAAGGTGGCCTGCTGGTACTGATACGGGTAGGGACCGCCCTCGCCGGCGCTCGAACACGTACCGATCTCGAAGAGGGAGTCCTCCGCGAAGCTGTTGCCGCCCTCGCCCCAGACCGAGGCGTTGGAGAACAGGTTCGACAGCTTCCTGCCCTCGCTCAGGGTCTGTTCGGAGCAGCCCAGTGCCTCTTCCAGCATTCCGGCCTGCTCCCAGGCCGCGTCCGCGGTCGCCGGGTGCACGGTGACGGTGACGGTCATCCGCACCGCGCCCTTGCCCTCGGCCGCGGGCCGGACGAAGTGCCGGGTGAGGGTGGCGAGCACCCGTTCGGGCAGCGGTTCGCGCTGCCAGACGCAGTTCTCGTCGAGCACCGACCAGGTGTCGGGATCGCTCTCGTAGGGCGAGTCCCGCCGCGCCTCGGAGCCGAACAGCTCAGGGCCGGCGATCACCTGGCCGATCAGCCGCCCGGCCGCGGCCTTCGTCCGCGGCACCTTCGCCGGATCGGCCTCCACCGTCGGCGCGGGGGCGGGCGCCGGTCCGTCCGCCTCTCCGCTGCTCTGCGTAGCGGCGGGCCTTCCCGCGACCCCGGACTCCCCCGTCCCGCCGCCCTTGGATTCCCTGTCGGCGCTCTCCCCCTCGGCCGTACAGCCCGATGCCAGCATCACCGCCGACACCACCGCCCCCACCGCGCACCGAAGTCTCCCCGACGCGTGCCTCATCCGCTCCGCCCCTCGCGGTCCGTACCCCCCGCGCATGCCCGGCCTGGCCGCCTACGGCATGCAACGCTGTGATCAGCATGCACTGTTACGGTTCGCCGGGGTTGTGCGGTTCCGGAAATCGGCGGGGTCGCTGCCGGCGCCACTATGATGCAGCGGTGTTCGATTCCCGGCACGTCAGGACCTTCCACGAAGTCGTGCGGACCGGCTCGTACTCGGCGGCCGCGCGTGCTCTCGGGTACACCCAGCCGGCGATCACCCAGCAGATGAAGGCGCTGGAACGGGACGTCGGGATGGCGTTGTTCGTGCGGGTGGGCCGAGGGGTGCGGCTCACCGAGGCCGGTGAAACGCTGGCGCGGCACGCGGGCGACATACTCGGTTCGCTGTCGGCGGCACGGGAGCAGATGAACGCCCTGGCCCAGCTGCACGCGGGCCGGGTCCGTGTCTGCGCTTTCCCCAGCGCCAACTCCACCCTGCTGCCCGAGGCCCTGGCCCGGCTCGCGGCCGCCCACCCGGGCATACGGGTCGATCTGCTGGAGAACGAGCCGCCGGAGAGCCTTCGCCGTCTGGTGCAGGGCGAGTGCGACATCTCCCTGGCGTTCACCTATCCGGGCATGCACGAACACGTCCCGGAGGAACTGGTCGAGACTCCGCTTCTGGAGGACCAGTTGACCGTGCTGCTGCCCAGCGGGCACCGGCTCGCGCGGAGAAGGGTCGTCAGGCTCACCGACCTGGCAGGGGAACGCTGGATCGCCGGCTGTCCGCGCTGCCGGGCCAATCTGCTGCACGAGTGCGCGGAGGCGGGCTTCGTACCCGACATCGCCTTCACCACGGACGACAATCTTGCGGTGCAGAGCCTGGTGGCGGAAGGGCTCGGCGTCGCCATGGTTCCCGCGCTGATGCTGACCTTCATGCACCGCGCGAAGGTGGCCGGCCGGCCGCTCCAGCCCGCTTCCCGGCGCAAGGTCTCGGCCTACGTCCTGCGGGAGCATCTGCGCATCCCCGCCACGGCCCTCGTCCTCCAGGAGCTGAAGACCGTGGCCGCAGGGAAGACGGGCTGCTGACCGCTCAACCCATAAGCGCTGCTTGGGATATGCCAAGAAACTGTCGTTGGACGTGATAGCGCAACGGTCCGACGCTCTTGTGTATGACTCCTGCCTCGACCACCGTCCCGGGTGCCTTCACCGCGGCCCGCACCACCGAACGTCTCGAAGCGCTGCTCTCCGGCTTACGAGAGGACGTCGGCCGCGGCCTCCCGCCCGACCTCACCGCCCACCTCGTCGGCGAACGCCTCGCGCCCCACCTCGGCGCGCCCGACCTGCTCACCGACGAGCAGCGGCAGAGCGATCCGACCCGCTACCGGCAGCATCTGCTGCACGCCGAGCACGACGGCAGCTTCTCCGTCGTCGCCCTCGTCTGGCTGCCCGGCCAGGCCACCGACATCCACGACCACGTGTCCTGGTGCACCACGGGGGTGCACCAGGGTCAGGAACGCGAGCGGCGCTACCGGCTCCTCCCGGCGGCCGACGGCACCGCCAGGCTCGTCGCCACCGCCGAAGTGGTCAACGAGCAGGGCGAGTTCTGCGGCTTCGCCCCTCCCGGGGACATCCACCGGGTCTGGAACCCCGGCCCCTCGACGGCGATATCCCTCCACGTCTACGGCGCCGACATCTCCCGCCTCGGCAGCAGCGTACGGCGGGTCTACCAACTGCCCACCGACTGCTGATGGCCCTCCTCCGGGACCGGCCCACGCAGCGCAGCGGGGTGCGCGAAGCCCCGTCCCTGCGCCCCGGACTCCTGCTCGCGGCGTTCGGCCTCGCCCTCGCCGTCGCCGTCCACCGGCTTCTGCCCGCCGTACCCATGCTCACGGCGGCCGTGGTGCTCGGAGTCCTCGCCGCGCATCTGCCCGTCCTGCGCGGGACGGTGCGGGGGTCCGGCCGCCCGGGACTGTCCTGTGCGGGCAGGCGGCTGATGCGTGCAGGCATCGTCCTGCTCGGGCTGCAACTCGGTCTCGACGACGTGGCCGGGCTCGGCTGGGCGACGGTCGTCATGACGGTCGTCGTCGTCATGGCCACCCTGTCCGGCACCTGGTGGCTGGCCCGACGGCTGGGCCTGCCCGGTGACCAGCCCCTGCTCATCGCCGCCGGGTACGCCATCTGCGGCGCCTCCGCCATAGGCGCCGTCGGCGAGGCTCGGGGCAGCGACGAACGGGACGCCGCCACCTCGGTGGCCCTGGTCACCCTCTGCGGCACCCTCGCCATCGCCGTACTACCCCTGCTCCACGGGCCGTTGGGGCTCGGCGACGCCGAGTTCGGGCGCTGGGTCGGCGCGAGTGTGCACGACGTCGGCCAGGTCGTCGCCACCGCGCAGACGGCCGGTGACGCGGCCCTCGGCCAGGCGGTACTGGTGAAGCTGATGCGGGTCGCGCTGCTCGCGCCCCTCGTCGCCGCCGTCGCGCTCTCCGCGCGCCGCCGCAGCCGTGACGCGGGCGGACCGGGCGGAGCGAACGGGTCGGGCCGGAAGCGGGCTCCGCTCGTACCGCTCTTCGTCGTCGGCTTTCTCGCCGCGGTGACCCTGCGCAGCACCGGGCTGCTGCCCGGCGAAGTCCTGGAGGGGGCTCACACCGGGCAGGAACTCCTGCTGGCCGCGGCCCTGTTCGGGCTCGGAAGCGCGGTCGACCTCCCCTCCCTCGCGCGCACGGGCGCGCGCACGGCACTGCTGGGCCTCTGCGCCTGGCTGGTCGTGGCGGGGGTCTCGTACGCCGGGGTTCTGCTGGTCACGGGGTGAGGCGGCTGTGAAGGGCCGCACCGCTCCCGCGTGAACCGTCGGCGTACGAGGGCTCCCGCCCGGGGCTGTCTTCCGGATCGTGTCGGCGACCGGACGCCGGGCCCTAGACGTGCGCCTCCCCGTGCTCCCAGGTCGCCTGCACCAGCGCCTGTTCGGTGCCTGCCAGATAGACCGCCGCGGCCAGCCACACCTGGGCGTAGCGGTCCGGGTCGGCCTCGGCGGTGCGGCCGAAGACGTCTCGGGTGCGGCGGTCCGCCTCCGCGGTGAGCGCGGCCGACAGGTCCGCCGCCGCCCGGAATCCGCCGCGCCGCAGCGCCGCCCCGCTCCCGGCCCTGTCACCGTCTCGCGCGGGCTCCGCGACGGCCCGGCGGCCTCCCGACACCGCGACCTCGACCAGCCGCCGCAGCCGCCACAGCGGGGCCTGGGCGAGGGGGTCCGGCGGGACCCCGACGACTCCGCCCGTGAGCGGCAGCACCTCGGGCGGGGGGAAATGCGCGCCCTGGATGCGGTCGTAGCCCAGGTCGGCGTGGCCATCCCACTCCGCGGGCAGCCGCAGGGTCTCCTCGGTGTCCGGCACGGGGCCCACCGCGAGCGGCCGCAGCGTCGCCGCACGGTCGGGGTCCAGCCGGCCGATCACCCGCAGCCGCAGGCCCGGCCGGGACGCCAGCCGGCGGAAGTTGGCCGTGTGGGCCAGGTCCGGGTGGCCGTTGGCGGGAGCCAGCCGGATCAGCGGGCCGTCCTCCTCCGCCCGGCCCGCGGTCAATTCCCGGGCCAGCAGGTGTTCCCCCGCGGCACCGACGAGGACCACGTCGCAGCCGATCAGTTCGTCGGCCGTCTGCCCGGCCCGCTCCGGGTCGGTTCCCGCTCTCGCCGCGAGCCGCGCCGCCACCGCCTCGGCCAGGGGACGGGCGAACAGCGCGGCGAGTGCACCCTGCGTCCAGGGCAGACCCACGACCGGAGTCGCGCGCACGCCCTTGCCGGCCCCGAGGCGGCCGTCCGGGGAGAGCGTCGCACCCGAGATCAGCAGCCCGCCACGGGAGAGCTGGGCATGGTCGAGGGCGCCCGAGCCGAGCGCCACGCTCGCCGTGCCCGCACCCCGGGCCCGCGCCGGACCGCCGGGCTTGACGTCGGCCACCGAGAACCAGCGCCCGTCCTCGGACACGAGATGCGTGACGACACCGCCGTACCCGGTCGCCGCGATCACCGGCTCCCGGCACACGCCGTGCACCCGCAGCCCGCCGCCGGGACGGTAGGCGCGGCGGGCTGTACCGACCAGCCCCGGGTCCGGGTCCCGGGCCGCCAACCGGGCGGTGGTGAGCAGCAGTTCGCTCACATTGGCCACCAGGTCGGCCAGCCGGTGCCCACTGTGCCGGGCACGGGCCGCCCGCAGCCCCCGTACCACCCGCAGGGCGGCGGCCTCGGCGCGGTGCAGTCCGGCCAGCCGGGCGGTGTGCGCCGCGCGCAGCAGTTCGGCCTGCGGGACGGCGCCCGCGGCGGGCACCCCGGCGGCGAGTACGGCCGCCGCGGCCGCCCACAGCGCGGTCGCGGCGGCGACCTGGGCGGGGGTCGGGCCGGTCGGTGCCGGGGGCTCGTCCGGTGTGCCGTCCCCTGTGGGCGCCACGGCCTCGGCACCCGCCGGTGTCCCGGTCTCCCGCACGGTGTCCGCGGGGGCAGGTGCCGGTTCGGCGACGGCGTCCGCGTCGGCGACCGGGCAGGCGCCGAGCACCGCGGCGCGGTGCAGGCAGCGGGGCGCAAGCAGACAGCTGCACACCGCCTGCCCGGCGTCCGTGACCGCCCCCGTGGGGCCGGGCGTCAGGGCGACCTCGGCGTCCTCACCGCACTTGATGCGCAGCACGCCGTCGGCGGCCTCGACGGGCAGGGCCGCGTACGACTCGATCGCGGCGTCCAGCTTCTTGCGCAGCCGTGCGGTCAGAGACTCGACGGCGGCGGCGACCACGTCGGCTGTCACCGGGGGCAGTCCGGCGTTCCTCTGGTCGGTGTTCATCGGTTCTCTCCGCGGAGGCGGTCGCCCACCCAGCGGGCGAGGGCGAGGGGACTGAGGGCGGCGACGGGCATCCCGGCCGCGACGAGCTGCTGGGCGACGGGCACCGAATAGCGCGGGTTGCCGGTGTCGTCCAGCGCGGCACAGCCCATCAGGTGCACTCCGGAGGAGGCCAGCGACCGCACCTCGCCGAGGAGCCCGCCGAGCGCGTAGCCCTCCTCGAAGTCGCTCACCACCACCACGATCGTCCTGCTGGGCACGGTCACCAGGGAACGGGCGTGCGCCAGCCCCGCCGCGATGTGGGTGCCGCCGCCGACCCGTACCTCCAGCAGGAGCGACAGCGGGTCGTCCACCCGGTCGGTCAGGTCGATCACGTCCGTCGAGAACGCGAGGAAGTGCGTGGACAGGGTGGGTACTCCGCCCAGTACGGCCGCGGTCAGCGCCGACCAGACGACCGAGGCCTCCATCGACCCGGACACGTCGACCACCAGGATGAGCCGCCAGTCCGCCTCCTTGCGCGAACGCGTGCTGAACACCGGCTTCTCCGGCACCACCATGGTCCGGCCGTCGGCGGTGCGGCGCGTGGTCGCGAGATTGGCGCGCAGGGTGCGCGGCAGGTCGAGCCTGCCACCCGGGCGGCGGGTCGGACGCGGGGTGGCCAGGCCGGTCAGCGCCGGACGCATCCGGGTCGCCAGCTCCTTCGCCAGCTCGTCGACCAGTCGGCGCACCAGCGGTCGCAGCTTGACCAGCTGCTGCTCGGGCATGCCTCCGGCCAGGGACAGCACCGAGGTCAGCAGGTCGACCGAGGGGCGCACCGAGGCAGGGTCCAGCTCGGCCAGCACATCGGTACGGCCCTGATCCGCGGCGCGTGCCAGCACCTCCTCACGGACCTCCGCGCCGAACAGCGCGTCCAGTTCCTCGGCCCACTCGCGGGCCGAGGGGAAGGCCGCCTCCTGGCCGCCGCCCGCGCCTCCTTCCCGGCCGAGGTCAGCGGCGCCCTCGCCCCGCCCGGTGCCGTACAGCTCGTCCAGCGCGTGTGCGTAGCGGCGGGCGCCCGAGGGCAGCTTCTCGCTCTCCCGGCCGAGCAGCAGGCGCCAGCGGTCGGTGGGGGAAAGGTGGGGTGCGGGGGTGGTGTCGCCTCCGGATGCGGTCGTGGTGCCGCCTCCGGATGCGGTCGTGGTGCCGCCTCCGGGTGCGGTCGTGGTGCCGCCTCCGGGTGCGGAGTCTGGCTCGGGTACGGCCTCGGGCTCGGGTGTGGGCTCGGCGGCCTCGGGGTCGGGTTCGGCGGCCTCGGGCGTGGCGGCAGCCGGGGGAGCCTGGGGCGATGCCTGTGGGGCGGCGGTGTCGGTGCTCCCGGCCGGGTTCGCCTCCGTGCCCGTCGGCAGTCCCAGGGAGGTCACCGCCGCGAGGCCCGCCGCGTCGGCCGCCGTCCACAGCGCGAGGAGCCGGGGCGAGGCGCCGAGGGAGAGGTCCAGGCGGTCGCCGAGGCGTTCCGTCACGGTGCCCAGCAGACGGTCGCGCCCGGCCGGGCTCAGCGTGTCGAAGCCGCCGCGCAGCGCGGGCAACCGGTCCAGGAACCCCTGGTCGGTGAGCCCTTCGATGCGGTTGAGCAGCGAGTCCAGAGCGGTCGGCGCCGACTGGAGCAGCGGTGCCGCGCCGCTGAGCAGTCCGGTGAGCCGGCGGGCCAGCGCGAGCCGCCCCTCCGGGTCGGTGGCCGTGTCGATCCAGCCGGCGGTGCGCGCGCCCAGCTCTCCGGCATCGTCGAGATCCAGCAGGACCCGGGCGGCCAGCGCGGCGCCCTGGACCAGCGGGGACCCGGTACGTGCGAGGGTGCCCAGAGCGTCGTCCATCCGCAGCCCGAGCCGGTGGTCACCGGCCCGTGAGGCGAGGGCGATCAGCGCGGCGGCCTCCTCCGCCTCGTCACTTCCCGCGAGTCCGGGCAGCGAACGGACCGCGGTCTCCAGCAGGTCGGCGGCGAGTGTCGCGGCCGCCTCCCGGCCCCCGGCGGTGGTGCCGGGCAGATGTCCGCGGCACAGCGCGTCCAGCAGGTCGAGCGCCTCGAGGAGTTCGGGAAGCGTCGCGGAGGCGGGGAGGACGGCGGCGGCGCCGGCCAGCCGCTCGGCGACCAGCGCGGGCAGGTCGCAGCGGGCCGCGGCACGCAGCGCGGCGAGCACGAGAGCGCAAGTGGGCCCGCCGTCCGCCGAGTCCCGTCGGAAGGACTCCCGCAGCGTTCCCTCGGCGGCCAGGGCGGCTGTCACGCCCCGGATCCCGGCCAGGTCGAGCCGCACGGGGACCGCGGGGGTCCACGCCAGCCGCCAACGGGTGGTGAGCGCCGTGCCGTCGCCCGTGCCTGTCACCTCCTGGGCCTCGCCGTAGCCCGCTCCGCACACCGCGAGCCGCTGGAGCAGGATCTCCCGGCGGCCGTCCAGGGCGGAGCGGAAGGGGTCGAGCCGCAGCTCCCGCGGGGCGGGGTCGTCCGGGCCCGGCAGCTTCAGCGCGGCCAGCTCCGCCTCCACGGACGGACCGAGTCCCGAGCGGGGAGTGCCCGGCGCGATGCGGCCCCGCTCGGTGCCGACCAGGACCACCTCGAGCGCCCGTGCCAGGGCACGGCCGCGGCCGAGAGGCTCGCCCTGGCCCATCACGGTCGTCAGCGCCTCGAGTACCTCGCTCCGCCCGGGGGCGGCGAGACCGCGCACACTCGCCAGGTCGCTGGCCATCCGCAGGGTCTCGGCGGCCTCGCCGGTGCCCGCCGTGTGCCCGGCGGCCCGGAGCTCCCGGCACACGTCGGTGATCACCCGGGCGGCCGCGCCGTGCAGCACCTCGGGATCACCGGCGGCCGTGAACACCGCCTGCTGCCAGCGCGGGTCACGGATGCCCGCGGGGTAGCCGGACCGGGAGTCGAGCAGGTCGAAGGAGTACGGCACGAGCGAGGTGACGACCGACGGCTGCTCCCCGACGGCGGCCGCACCGGCCGAGAGCACACCGACCGCGGTCGACGGCCCGTCGCCCGCCCCCGGCGCCCGCACCGCGCCCGCCGCATCCGGCCCGTCCGTCGTGTTCGCTCCGGCCGTCAGGGCCGGTGCGTGGAACGAGCCGACGACGGCCGCGACGCGGCGCCCGCCCGTCGAGGCGTGGGCGATCGTCGCGCGCATGTGGGTCTCCCGGGCCAGGTCCAGGGACGGCACCGTGCCCGACGACTCCGCGTCACGGCGCAGCGCCCAGCCCACGCCGAGCGCGGCCCGCCTGATCGCCTCCGGCGGACAGCCGGGTGCGAGCACCTCCACGCAGCGGTCCCACAGGTCGTCGCCGTCCCGCCCGCTGCCCGCGGCGGTGAGCGCGTCGGCGAAGGCGGTGGGCGAGAGGGCGGGCGGGGCGTCGGCGAGCGCGGTACGGGTGTCCCCTGCCGGGGCGGTGCCGTCGCCGCCGTGCCAGGCCGGATCCGCCATCGGCAGATCGCAGCACACGACCTCGGCCCCCCGCTCGCGCGCCCAGCGGACCGCGGCGAGTTCGGGCGAGAAGTCGGCGAACGGGTAGAAGCCGAGCCGCCCGCCCTCGCCCGCCCCGGCCAGCGCCACCGGCGCCAGGGTGCCCGGGGCGGACAGATGGACGAGCCACGGCTGGAAGTCGGCGGGCAGCTCCACGCAGACGACCTCGGCGCCGGCCGCGTCCAGCAGGGCGGGTACCGCCGCGGCGAGCGCCGGGCTGTGGTGCCGTACCCCCAGCAGATACGGCGTCGAGCAGCCGGCGAGTGCCTCGACGGCGTCCCGCGGGTCCTGAGCGAGTGTCACCGGAGGTTCTCCCGCAGGTCCCACAGACGGCGCCAGGTCGCCGAGCCGTCCTCGGCACGGCGGCGCACCGGACCGTCCCAGTAACCGAGCAGCCGCGCGTGGTCGGCCGGGTCGTCCTTGCGGACCACACCGAGAAGGTGTCCGGGCACCAGGTCGAGGGCGTCGCCGCCCGGCAGGTACGCGGTGGCCACCCCGAGCGAGGTGGCTACCTGCACGGCCTCGGCCGTCGACATCACCGTGCCCGGGCGCTCCACGTCCCAGCCCTCGGTGGAACGGCCGGCCCGCAGATCACGGAAGACGGTGACCAGGACGTCGAGCACGGCGTCGTCCACCCCGAAGGCCGCGCCCGCCCGCTCGACGGCCGCGGTGGCCTGCCGCCGCACCAGCGCGGTCTCGGCGTCGACGTCGGCGATCGGGTGCACGGTCTCGAAGTTGAACCGGCGCTTGAGGGCCGCGGACATCTCCGACACACCGCGGTCGCGGAGGTTGGCCGTGGCGATGACGGTGAACCCGGGGGCGGCCGCCACCTGGGCGTCGTCGGTGCCCGACAGCTCGGGCACGCTGATCCGGCGGTCGGACAGGATCGACACCAGGGCGTCCTGCACCTCGGGCAGACAGCGCGTGATCTCCTCGACCCGGGCGACGCGGCCGGTGCGCATGGCGCTGAGCACCGGCGAGTCGACCAGCGCCTGCGGGGTCGGGCCCTGGGCGAGGAGCAGCGCGTAGTTCCAGCCGTAGCGCATGGCGTCCTCGGTGGTGCCCGCGGTGCCCTGCACGGTGAGCGCGCTGGTACCGCAGACGGCGGCCGACAGCAGCTCGGAGAGCATCGACTTGGCGGTGCCGGGCTCGCCGACGAGCAGCAGGCCACGCTCACCGGCGAGGGTGACCACGCACCGTTCCACGAGGGCGCGTTCGCCGACGAACTTGGGGGCGATCACCAGCTTGTCGGGCAGTGTCTCGTGCGGCTTGGGCAGCTTCAGCGCCTCACCGCCGCTGCCGCATACGAAGGTGATCACCGCTCGCGGGGTGAGCCGCCAGCCGGGCGGGCGGGGCCCCTCGTCGTGGGCGGCGAGGAAGGCGAGTTCGGTGGCGTGACGCTCCTCGGCGGGCAGGGTCTGCCGGGCCGGAAGGGCCGTCGCCGTGTCGGTCGAAGGCATTCAAGTTCCTTGCTGGGTAGGTCGGTCTGTCGTGCTCAGGATGATGGGGACGGTGAGTGGGTGTGGTGCCGGGGTGGCCAGCGGTGTGCCGGGGCAGGCCGGGACGCCGGTGTGACCCGGCGCCCCCGCGCCCGCCGCCCGCGGCTCAGCGCCGCCGCCCCCGGCGCACCTTCAGCTCCTCGAACCGGGGCGTGTCGCCGTCCTGGATCCGCTGCCAGGCTCTGCGGTACAGGTCGGCAGCCGGTTCGGCCGGTACGACCACCCCGAACGACGTGTGCTCGCCGTCCATCAGGTCGCCGTACAGCGGCAGTTTCCACGGCTCCAGCGGCACGCGCGGCGCGCCGAGGTCGGTCCAGCCGCCGGGCAGGAACAGCGAGCGTCCGGCCCGGGTGCGGCTGGCCTCCACCACCAGGTCGGTGGCGGCCAGTTCGGCGCGGGCTGCCTTGAGCCGGGCCGGCTTCCATCCGGTCCACCGCGCCGTCATCCGGTCGGTGGGGTCGGGCATGGCGAGCAGCATCAGGTACACCGTGGCGGCGTCCTCGCCGATGCCGTACTCCTTGGCGGCCTGGGTGACCAGGTCGGGCACGGAGCGGCTCGGGTCCTGCGGCCACCAGGTGCCGTCCTTGTCCCGGTCGCCCGCGAGGGGCTCGCCCGGGTCGGCGAGGAGGGCGGCGAAGCGCGTGGACCGGGTCAGGCGCAGCGCCACCTCGGCCGCGTAGGGCCGCTGGTGCTCGACGCGCAGGGCGGGCAGATACGGGTCCTGGCCCGCCTCGTCGAGCAGGTCGACGCGCAGGCCCGGAGCGGGCTGGTCGTCGTGGGTGGCGAGGATGACGGCGCCGTACCGCTCGTAGCCCTGGCCCGTCTCGGTCGGGGTGCCCGCGGTCTTCCGGAACGCGGGGAGGCTGATGTACTCCCCGAGGTCGAGGACGAGACCGGGGTGGGCCAGCCGCTCGCGGACGGTGGTGAGGGCCGAGGGCAGTGCCGCGCGGGCCGGGTCACCGGCCGGGAGCCGGTGGGCGAGCCAGGCGGCGAGACCGACCGACCCGATCAGCGTGTCCGCCGTGAACCCGACCGGGTTCTCCCCTACGGGGCGGACGCGGTCGCCGTCCACCGCCCACTCCAGGTCCTGGGTGAGGCGCGGCTCTCCGGCCGGGTGCAGCAGGGCCGGGAGCGCCTTGCGCACCTCCCACCCGGCGTGCTTGACGGCGCGCAGCGCGTCGCTGAGCAGTTCCTCGGGGACTGCGGTCCGTCGGCCGACCCGGGCGTTCCAGACCTCGGCCGCGGCCGCCACGTCGGGTCCCTCGGTCCACAGGCGGGCCGGGTCGTCGGGCAGCAGTGCGGCCACCACGGCGGCCCGGATGTCGCCGTTCACACCACGCAGTTCGTCCTTGGCGACGGCGGCCGGCGCGACCTTGACCCCGATGAGGGTGCGTGCCTCCGTGGTCAGGAACGTCCGCTCGTACTCGTCGACCCGGGGAAGGCCGGCCACGATCAGCCGGGCCATGGTCTCGGTGACTCCGGTGAGCCGGGCGAACTCCTCGGCCGCCGCCGGGAACCACGGCGCCGGGCCGCGGGCGGCCAGCTCGGCGAGGAGCGTCACGGTCCGGCCCGCCTCGACGGACTCGCCGAGCGGCGCCGACTCCACGAGCGTGTACGGGTCCGGTGCGGCGAACCGCCCGGCCGGGTCGTGGAAGAGTCCGGTGAACACGCCACCGTCGTCGTCCAGGGAGCGGCGTCCCGTGAAGGCGACGAACGCCCCGCCGCCCAGCGGGAGCACTCCGTTCCACGTGCCCTCGCGCCAGTCGCCCGACGGGGTGCGCAGCGGGCCGGCAGGCAGTCGCATGACCACCTTGCGCCAGTGCTCAGAACCGGGCGCCCCGGTCAGGCCGAGGGTGTCGAACCGGGCGAGCAGGAGGCTCAGCACCTCGCGCTGCTCCTCGGTGGTGGTGCCGGCCGCCGCTCGGAACGCCAGGGCCGTCACGCGGTCCAGCAGCGTGTCCAGGTCCGGCTGTCCGCTGGGCAGTGCGGGTCCGTCGAGGTGCAGTTGCACGGTCCGCTCCGCGGGCACGGCGGTCTCGTCGAGTCCGGCGGCGCGGGTCAGTACGCGCAGGGCGCGGAAGACGGTGTCGTCCTCGTCGTCTCGGCCCCACCAATAGCTGCGCTGGGCTCCGAGACCGCTGGCCGCGTCCTGGATCACCGCGTCGGCCGGACCGGCCGGGCCCTCCTGCACCAGGTCGCCGTCGAGCGCCCGGGTCAGCCGGTCGGCCGCCGCGTCCAGGACGGCCTGCTGTCCGGCCGCGTACCGCACCACTCCGGCGATGCCCGCGACGAGCGCGTCGTCGCTGACGGAGAGCAGCGTGCGGACGGCGAGCGGCAGCGCCTTCTCGTCCTCCCGCGCGGCCGCCACCAGCAGGGCCGCCGCGGTGTCCCGGTCGATCCGGCGCAGTGCCTCGGAGCCCTCCGGGTCACGGGGAGTCATGCACTCCCAGTACTGCACGGGCGGCAGCAGCAGCGTGCCCTGGCCGAAGACACCCGGGGTACGGTCGGTCTTGGCCACCGAGGTGACGACGCCGTCCGGGTCGATCAGTTCGAGCTGCCAGCCGCTGCGGACGACGGCGCTGGGCCGGTCGGCGCCCGGGAACATCACGAGCGCGGCAGGGCTGCCCGCCTCCGAGGGCAGGGTGATCGTGTGCCCGGCGAGGTTCTCGGCGCGGAAGGAGCCGTCGAGAAGCCGCACCACGCGCAACCCGATCAGCCCGTCCACGGGTGCGCAGGCCGGGGCCGGTGCCGCCGTCGGCGAGGGACGCAGCCGTCCGCCGACGAACTCGCTGCCCCCGGGGGCGTCCCGCAGGGCGTCCGCCAGGAACGCGGGCCGGCTCGGCCGGCCGGTCTCCCCAGTGGCCGGGTCGTACTCGCACCAGCCGCGCTCCGCCTCGTCCTCGGCGGCACGCCACACCCAGTACCCGACGCCGTCGGAGAGGATGCCGACCTCCTCCGGCAGGGTGGTGTCCCCGGCGTGCAGGACGCCGGCGCCGGTGGTGCGGCCGCCGCCGGGCAGGGGAAGGGTGATCGGCAGGTCGCCCTTGTACCAGTCCATCTCGGTGCCCCGGGTGGAGCGCGGCCCTTGCAGGGTCTGGGGCTGGTCGGGGCGGGAGTGCCAGTAGCCGCGCAGGCCGTCGCCGCGGTTGTTCCAGTAGACGAGCAGTTCGCCGTCGACGTGGTGGAAGCCGGGGTCGCCCCAGCTGTCGTTCGCGGGGATCCGCAGATCGTGGGTGAGGACGGTGCCCTCGGCGCCGATCACCCGGGCCTGGGCGGCGCCCGCCACGATGAGGTGCGGCCAGGCGTCGGCGACGATCAGGTCCTCGACGTCGTTCTTCGGGACCAGCGCGGACGCCGCGTCCTCCCAGGCGGGCCAGCCCAGTTCGTCGAAGAGTCCGGCCTTCAGCGTGCGTGCCAGGACCGGGGAGAGGTCGGTGGCGACGGCCGCGCGCACCTCGTCCTCGGCGAGCGCCAGCGCCTCGGCGGGCAGCCACTTCAGGCGGCTCAGCGCGTCGGGCAGCTGAGGCAGGCCGACGGCGGTGAACCGGCGGACCACCCCGCGCACCCAGTCCGCGAGCAGCGGGCGACCGCCCGGCGACACCGCCAGCAGGCGGATCGCGCGCAGCGTCTGGTCGTTGTCCCCGAACTCCTCGGCACCGCGCAGGAACGCCTCGTGGAAACGGGGGTCGGCGCCCAGCGACACCAGGTCACGGTGTCCCTCGCCCGGTGCCCACTGCACCAGCATCAGGCGGTGGCGCTTCTCCGGGGCGGCCACCGGCACGTCGAGGGAGAGCAGCAGGTCGATCAGGTCGATGTCGTGCTCGACGCTCAGCCCGCGCCCGGCGGACGCAAGTTCGGCCCGCAGATGGTCCGCCATCCGCTCCACGAGGGGGTACAGCTCGGTCATCCGGGTGGAGCCGCGCCAGGACCGCACCCGCTCGCGGAACGCCAGGAACCGCTCCAGCCAGCCGGCCGCGCCGTCCCGGGGGCGCTCCTCCCCGGGCAGCGACGTGTCCCACAGCCCGGCCACGGCACCGGACGTCTCCAGGACGGCCAGCCACATCGCGGGCATCTCGTCGTCGTGGCAGGACGGGATCATGTCCAGCAGCGCGCCGCGCATCCGCGGCTGCCGCGCGGCCAGTGCCACGAGGGCCGCCCGGTGGCCCTTCCACCAGCCCGCCGCCGCACGCAGTGTGGCCGGCAGAACGAGCAGCTCGGCCAGATACTCCTGCTCCGTCAGTTCCGCGTCCCGGCCGGCGGCGCGGGCCAGCCTGCGCAGGTCGTTCGCCATCTGGGCGGACGGCGGGAGGCCGCCTGCCGTGCGGCGCAGACACAGCCGGGTGAAGCGCTCGAGCGCCTCGTCGGCCGGTACGCGCGCGGCCAGTTCCCTCGCGTACGCCGACAGCACCTTCACCGGGAGCGCCCCCGCCAGGGCGAACTCCAGGAAGACGGCGTCCAGCCGCTCCTCCTCGACCACCAGGCCGTGCTCCGCCTCCGCCTTACGGGCGCGGGTGAACAGCTGAGCCGCGTAGGTGGCGTTCTCCTCGCCCAGGAACACCCGCCCGGCCTGCTCGTAGAACGTGGGCAGGAAGTGCGGCACCGAGGCCGCCAAGCGGGTGCCGAGGTCGAGGTAGGCGTCCAGGGCCGCCTTCGGCTTGGACTTCGCCTGCCGGGCCGCCCGCTCCAGGTCCGGCATGACGCCCAGCGCGTGATGGCCGTCCTGCGGGTGGTGCACCAGCACCCATTCCGGGAAGCCCAGCGACTGGCGCTGGGCGAGGCCCACCACGGCCGGGTCCACGTACTGGACGAGCCCGAGGTAGCCGGCGGCCAGGTCCTCCGCCGCGCCCAGCTCCTCGGCGACCAGCCGCACCACCACCCTGTCCTCCAGCCCCGGGTGACGGTAGGTCCGCGTGGTCAGCGGCACCGCCTGCTCCCCGGCCCCCTCCGTGTCCGGAGGCAGGACCCCGCCCGCCGTCAACAGCCCCTCGTACGACACCTCGGTCCCCCCGCTCATGCGTCCTTGCCCTCCTCGATCACACGGCCGGCGTACAGCGCCGCGCCCATCCGCATCCCCTCCGACCAGGCCACCGGGCCCACCTCACGCAGTGGCAGGGCCCGGCCGTCCTGGTCCTGCCAGGTGAGGCTCCCCGTCTCCACCTCGTCGTCCCAGTACGGCTCCCCGATCCACACCGAGGCCTCGACGGTCCGCCCGCCGTCCCGCACACGGGCGGTGGCGTACCCGCCGGAGACGCGGTAGCCGAGCGAGGACGCGCGCGCGGCGAGGGCGAAACGGGAGCGGAACGTGCCCCCGGTGAAGTCGCGCACCTCGGTGGCCTTGGCGTCGAGGTCGTCCGGCCGCCGCCAGGTCGCGCGGTGGATCTGCTCGACGCCCTGGACTATCCCGAGCTCCGCCGCGAACTCGCGTACGTCGTCGAGGTCCGGGAGCAGCACCGGGTGCGGCAGCGTCACCGTACGCGGGGAGAGCCGGACCGTCTCACCGTCCAGGTTCACGATCCGCAGTTCGCCGGACTCGGTGGCGCCGCGCAGGAAGCCGACCTCGTCCGGGTCGTCGCCGACCACCGCGAGGTCGCGCAGCGCGGACTGCCACGCCTCGTCCGGCCAGACCCGGGCCAGCAGGCCGGTGGGCACGGGCAGGGACGACACCATCCAGGCGTCGACCTGGGCGACGCACCCGGCCGCGTGCCGGTCCAGCCACTCGGCGAACCGCCGCAGCCGCTCCACCTCCGGGTGGTCCTTCAGCGCGCGCGGCAGTGTTTTCAACTGCCGCCCCGCAGCCCTGCCCGAGGTGGCGCGTGCCGCCACCCGCCCCTCCACCAGGGCGACCTCATACCCGTCACCCGCCGACAGCCAACCCACGAGCCACAGCCTTCCGCGTCAAGAGCACAAGAAGAAAGCACAGTTCAGCCGAGGGAATTTCGGCCCCAGTGCGACGATGTGGGAAACGCTAGCGCCGCCCACTGACAATCGACTCCCGACCCCCGAATTCCCGCCGCCCCGCCGCCTCTCGGCCCACGCGCAGGGGAGGCGCTCCCCTCCGCAAAACGCCGAGGCTCCCACCGCGACAGCCCCTCGAACCGTGATGTCGTCCCCGCCGTTCGGCCCGCGCCAGTCAGCGGATCCCAGCGGGCAGTCAGCCGCGCGCCGGACGGCGGGTCGTGGCGACGGATCGCATGAGCAGCCCTTCCGCCAGGTACGTCATCTCCACAGAAGTGCCGGTCAGACCGCCGTCACCCAGCTCTGCCGCCGTCACCCGTGCTTCGCCCAGCGACAGACCGCGAATCTCGCGCAAGGCTCTCATCACAGTGACGCGACTGGGCTGCTGGGTCTCCAGCCGAAGCCGGACGGCCCCGTGCTCGAGCAGCAGTGCCCGCCTGATGGCCTCGGGTGCGGGACCGGTACCCGTCTCACACCATGCCTCGGGACATGTTTCACAACGGCCTTCGACGCCCCAGCACAGTCGACCCCGGTCGATGAACTGACCGACGTCACGGGTCAGCACTCCACCACAGGCCGGACACGGCGAGGTGACCTTCACTCCCTGAGTGACGCTGGTCATCCGACTGCCTCCCGGCGTTGCCGACCAGCAGATCCTGCCGCAACCCCTGGCGTTCCGGCAACGGAAGTCAGGCGCCGGGCAAACGGGCAGGCGCAGGCCAGGCACAGCGGTACAAGTACCGGACCGGCCGGTCTGCCTCAAGAGCTCGGGGAGCGTGGGCCGGCCTGCGACCTCGCCGCCTCCCGCAAGGACCTGGAACGGAGCGGCCCCCTTCACCTGCACGCGAAAAGGCGACGAGGGCAGGATTCGAACCTGCGTCCACCCGGGATCAGAGCCGGGCGCTCCACCGCAGAGCTTCCTCGTCGCCGCTGTGATCATCGCCGGGTCCGCCTCGCGGGACAACTGATTTACTGCCCCTGCGGCTGCCCCTGCCCCAGGCGGTGACAGGCGACGGTCACAACCACTCCTGCGCGGCGGCCCGTTGCCCCTTTCCGGGGAAGACCCCCGCCGAGCGGAGCGCGCTGGCCATGAGGGGGTCGGCCACGGCGACCCCGTGCACCAGCTCCGGCGTCCGCCGGAACTCCTCGGCCGCGGCCGCCGGTCTGGGCGCGGTCCAGGCACCGGCCACCGGGTCCACCCGATGCCGGGCGCAGACGGCGGCGACCAGCGAGCGCGGGCACTCCTTCTCACCCCGCAGGACTTCCCACGGCAGCGGAAGCTCCGCCCAGACATAGGTGTCCGGGTGCAGCCCGCCGCCGCTCATCCGGTGCCAGTACGCGACGTCGGCGGCCATCAGGCGGGGCACCTTGCCCGGGCAGACCCGGTCCAGGACGTCGTCCTGCCCCAACTCGGCGAGCAGGGAGAACCAATGGGCTCGCGCCGTGTTCCAGGCCTGCGCCGCCTGGTTCCACGTCGACGAGTCGTCGCCGCGGCGCACGATCATCGTGTCGCGCTCCAGGGGATGCCGGTTCCAGGCGTCCTCCAGCAGGTCCGCGACCCGACGCAGGAAGTGGTTCCACCGGACCAGCAGCTGTGTGAGGTCCTGGTCGGACACATGAGCCAGCACGTCGGCCTTGGGATACACATGGGCGACCGCGAACCAGTACGTCCGGTCGGGAGCGTCCCGCAAGCGCTGCAGCAAGGCCTCGGCGACCTCGTCGAACGCCTGCCGCTGCCGGCCGTTGGTGAAGACACTGCGCATGTAGCCGCGTGCCGTGAAGTAGGCGATGAAGGCGGCGGTGTCCGGGTCCGCGGCGAACAACTCGTAGGGCAGGGTGTGAGCAAGTGCGCCCTTGCCGGTCAGCGTCACTTCGCGGCGCTGTCGCTCATGAAGGAGCCGGGCCAGTTTGGCCTCCATCCGGCGCAGCAGCCTGAAGCGCTTGTTGTACTGACGTTTCGAGATCGCGCCGAGGCCCGCCTCCGCGCGCTCGTCACGGTCGAGGCGGTCCCTGCCGAAGTCGTTCTGCCCGTACGACCGACCGATCTCGTCACCTGCGCGCCGGATCACCGCCTCGATCCGGACGGGATCGTCCCCGGCGCCCTCCGGCAGCTCCGGGACGCCGGTGAACAGGGCGGCCGCACGTGTCAACTGGCGCTGCGCGCCGACGGGGCGGGCGAACTCCTCCCGCATGGACGTGTAGCCGTGCCAGAGCGTGCGCAGCGAGTGCTCGGCGGCCTTGGCGAGCGCCGTCTCGGTCCCGGTGTCGAGTTCGGTGCCCTGCGCGATGTGGAGGTCCTGGATGAGGCGCGCCACGTCCTCCGGACGCTTGCGCAGGGTGAGTGTCGCGTGCAGTTCACGGAGCAGTTGTTCGACAACAGGTGACGCCATGAGCGTCACCTTGTCATCAGCCCGACCAGGGCACCACTGGATATCCGTCCGCCCAGGGGCCGCGCGGCTCGCCCGGCTCAGCGAGCCACCGCTGCCTCCTGTCCGCGGCGCCGGTCTCGTCTCGCGGTACGGCGCTCTGCCGCCAGATCCGGTGCCAGTACGGGTACGGCGGCCAGCAGTGCGCGTGTGTAGGGATGGGCCGGGGCGTCGTACACCTGGTCGACGGGGCCTTGTTCGACCACTTCGCCGCGACGCATCACCGCGACCCGGTCGCTGACCTGGCGGACGACGGCCAGGTCATGGGCGATAAACAGCAGTGCCAGGCCCAGTTCGCGTCGGAGTTCGGCGAGGAGTTCGATGATCTGCGCCTGAGTGGTGACATCGAGGGCGGACACCGGCTCGTCGCACACCAGCAGACGGGGGCCGGGCGCGAGTGCCCGGGCGATGCCCACGCGCTGGCGCTGTCCGCCGGAGAACTCGTGCGGGTAGCGATGGTAGGCGTCGGGGTCGAGTCCCACGCGGGCGAGGAGGTCACGGACTCTGGCGCGGATCTCGGCGTCCGGCAGTTCACCGGCTGCCCGCAGCGGGTCGGCGACCGACTCACCGATGCTGCGGCGGGGGTTGAGAGAGGACCCCGGGTCCTGGAACACCATCTGGACATCCCGTCGGACGCGGACACGCGCGTCGCCACGGTGTCTGATCATGCCCTGGGTGGGTGCGAGCAGGCCGACGACCATCCGGCCCAGCGTCGTCTTCCCCGATCCGGACTCGCCCACGATGCCCAGGGCTTCGCCCTCGCGGAGGGTCAGGTCGACCCCGTCGACCGCGGCTCGGGCTCTACGCCCTGTGCCGAACTCTTTTCTCAGCGCGGTCACTTCGAGCAAGGGGGCATTCGCCGACGCCGACGTACGCGCGGGTTGAGCGGCAGCGGACACCTCGCGCTCAAGCCTGGGCACCGCCGCCAACAGCGCACCCGTGTAAGCCTCCTGAGGCGCGGTGAGTACGGAACTCACCGGACCGCGCTCGACCACGCGCCCGTCTCTCATCACCAACACCTCGTCCACGTTGCCCGCGGCCACGCCCAGGTCGTGCGTGACGAGGACCAGGCCCAGCCCGTCCTCCGTGCGGAGTTCGTGGAGCAGGTCCAGGATCTGGGCCTGCACCGTGACGTCCAGGGCGGTCGTGGGTTCGTCGGCGACGAGCAGCCGGGGCTCGCAGGCCAGCGCCATCGCGATCAGCGCCCGCTGCCGCATGCCGCCGCTGAACTCGTGCGGCCGGGAGCGGGCACGTCGTGCGGCGTCGGGTATCCCCACACGGTCCAGCACCTGCACCGCCCGCGCGCGGGCGGCACGACGGGAGACACCGCGCCGATGCACGCGGTACACCTCGGCGATCTGGTCGCCGATCGCGTAGTACGGGTCGAGGGAGGACAACGGGTCCTGGAAGACCATGGCCGCGAGGCCGCCGCGCAGCCGCCGAAGGTCCTGCTCATCGGCGGTCCGGACGTCGACGTCGGCGACGCGCACCGAGCCGGAGACCTCCGCCCCGGTGTCACGGTGCAGCCCCAACAGGGCTGCGGCCACTGTGGACTTGCCCGACCCGGACTCCCCGACGATGCCTAGTGCGCGGCCCGCCGCCAGCTCGAACGACAGCCCGTCCACGGCCCGTACGGTCCGTCCCTCCCCCACCGGAAAGTCGACGGTCAGGCCTGATACGGCAACCAGACTCACGTCAGTGCCACCCTTCGGTCGGCGAGTGCGTAGAGCAGATCGGCGACGACGTTCGCGAGGACGACGGCCGTGCCGATGACGAGGACGACGCCGACGACCACGGGCAGGTCGACGTCCCGGATGCTGTCGATGAGGGTCTTGCCGAGCCCGGGGATGCCGAACAGGGACTCGGTGAGCACGGCCCCGCCCAGCATCGTGCCCAGGTCGAGGGCGCTGAGCGCGACCACGGGCGGTACGGCGCCGCGCAGGGCGTGCCGGGTGACGACGGACCGTTCGGGCACGCCGTAGGCGCGGAAGGTGCGGATGTGGTCCTCGGCGAGGGTCTCCAGCGTCGAAGAGCGGGTCAGGCGGGCGTACTTGGCACTCTCGAAGAGGCCGAGGGTGAGCCAGGGCAGCAGCATGTTCCAGGCCCACTGCTCGGGGTCGTCGGTCAGCGGGACGTAGGACGGGAACGGCAGCCACTGGAGATAGGCACAGACCGCCATGAGCAGCAGCAGGCCGAGGATGAACACGGGCATGCCGGTGCCGGCGAGGGTGAGCAGGGTCAGCGCCCGCTCCAGCACACTGCCGCGGCGCACCGCCGACAGCAGGCCGGTGCCGACACCGATGAGCAGGGCGAGGGCCATCGAACCGAAGGCGAGGGACGCGGTGGCGGGCAGCCGCTCCAGGACGAGCTGGGTGACTTCCTGGTCGGTCTGGTACGACAGTCCCAGGCACGGGGCGTCGCAGTGCTGGACGCCGGTGCCGGTGGAGAAGTCGCGCCCGGCGAACAGGCCCTGCAGGAAATGGCCGTACTGGGCGAGCACCGAGTGGTCGAGGCCGAGGCGTTCCCGCACCTGCTCGACCTGGGCCGGGCTGCACCGCTCACCGCAGGCGATCCGGGCGGCGTCGCCGGGGACGACGTAGAAGAGCGCGTAGACCACGACGGACAGGGCGAGGATCACCAGCACGGCCGCCGCGAGTCGCTTGAGCAGATACCGGGTCACGATGCCTTCTCCTCCTTGCGCGAGGTACGGATCCCGCGCGTGGTACGGATCTTGCGCGTGGTACGGATCCTGCGCGGAGTACGGATCCTGCGCACGGCACCGGCTCTGGCTCTGCCGCGGGTACCGCCCCTCAGCCGGCCGGCCTCGCGGGGGTCGAGCGCTGTGCGCAGCGCCTCGCCGAGCACGGTGAACGCGAGCACGGTGACGAGCAGCAGACCGGCCGGGAGCAGCACGTACGCGGGGTCGGCGCGGAACCAGGTCTGCGCGTTCGACAGCATCTGTCCCCAGGACGGTGTCGGTGGCTGCACTCCGATGCCGAGGAACGACAGTGAGGCCTCGGCGACGATGTTCGACGGCAGCAGGATGGACGCGTAGGTGACGACGGGTGCGGCCAGCGACGGCAGCAGCTCACGCCGCGCCACCCGCCAGGTGCCCGAGCCCCCGAGCCGTGCGGCCGAGACGAAGTCCAGCTTGCGCAGGGTCAGGGTCTGGGCGCGCACGACCCGCGAGGTCCCGCCCCAGCCGAGCAGTCCGAGGACCAGGATCAGCAGCAGCGGCCGGGGGAAGTCTGCCGGGACGACGGCCGTCAGGGCGATGGCGATGACCAGGGTGGGCAGTGACACCATCACGTCGGTGACGCGGCCGAGCAGGCTGTCCGCCAGTCGGCTTCCCAGTCCTGCGGCGAGTCCGACCGCGATGCCGACGGCGAGTTGCAGCGCGGTGGCCCCGGTGGCCACGAGCAGCGAGACGCGGGCCCCGTGGAGCAGCCGGACGAACAGGTCGCGCCCCGTGCCGGGTTCGACGCCGAGCCAGTGCTCGGCGCCGACTCCGCCGAACGATCCATACGGCACGCCGCCTCGGGCGGAGTCGACGAGGTCGTCGTGGAAGGCGTTCACGGACTGGCCTTCCAGGGCCGCGAGGAGCGGCGCGGCGAGGGCCAGCATGATCAGCAGTCCGAGCACGGTGGCCGCGACGATCGCGGAGCGCCGGGTCCGCAGTCGCTGCCAGACGGCGGTGGCGGCGGGGCCGGGGACCGCCTCGGTGGTGGCGGCCCCCGTGGTGAACAGTGCCTCGGCCATGGTTACTTGACCGCGACCTGGGAGATGTCGAGGACGCCGGTCCAGTCGCTGATCACGATGTTCTTGACGTCCTTGCCGTACAGGCGCTTGTAGACGGGGTGGAACAGCGGGACGTCCAGGGCCTGTTCGCCGATCCGGCTGTCCAGCGCGCCCCAGCGCCGGGCCGCCTCGTCGAGGTCGGTCAGCTTGTTGATCTCGTCGATCTCCTTGTTGACGGCCGGGTCGTCGAATTGGGCGTGGTTGTAGTTGGAGCCGTTGGTCACGATCTGCCGACCGTCGAAGACGGGGGCGAGGAACGGACCGCCGGACGGCCAGTCCGCTCCCCAGCGGGAGATGAAGAAGCCCGGCGTCTTGGAGGTGGTCCAGCGCGCCTCGTTGTACGCATTGGACTCCAGCCCCTGGAGCTCGACGGTGATCCCGGCGGCCTTGAGTGCCTCCTGCACGGCGGTGGCGGTGGCCGGGCCGGTCTCGCGGTTCTCCTCGGTGTTGTGGGTGAGGGTGACGGTCAGCCCCTTCGGGTAGCCGGCTTCCTTCAGCAGTTCCTTCGCCTTGGCCGGGTTGCCGCTCTCACCTGCCGGGAAGTGGTCGTAGGGCGTGTACCCGAAGGCCTGCTGCTCGGGCAGGAAGGTGGTGGCGGGTTCGGCCAGTGCGGAGCCGCCGGCCGCGTTGACGACGCTCTTGCGGTTGACGGCGTACGAGATCGCCTGGCGCACCTTGACGTTGTCGAAGGGCTTCACCTTCGGGTTGAACGCCAGGTAGTTGGTGTAGCCGAAATGGCCCGTGCCGACGCGGTCGGAGAGGCTCTTGTCGCTGCCGATCTGGGCGAGTTCGGCCGGTCCCAGGTTGGTGTCGGTGGTGACCGCGGCGGCGTCCGCACCGGAACTGGTGGACAGACGCTGGTTGATGACGGCAGAGTCCAGTCCCGACCTGACGACTATCCTGTCGGGATAGGCCTTGCGCTCCGCGTCGGTCTTCGCCGACCAGTGCTCGTTGCGCTCGAGGACGAGTTCCTCGCCGTCGTTCCTGTTCGACACGACACGGTACGGGCCGGAGGACACCGGGTGGTTCTCGTACTTGGTGCCGTCGTCCTCGGTCTTCGGCACCGGGGCGAACTGCGTCTGGGTGGCGAGGAACGGGAACTCGCCCTCGGGCTTGCGCAGTTTGAACACGATGGTCTTCTCGTCGGGCGTCTCGATCGAGTCCAGGCCGCCCTTGTCCTTGTACGGGCCCTGGTACTTGTCGCCGCCGACCAGCCAGTCACGCAGGTACGGTGCGCCGCCGGAGAGTTCCGCGGCGAAGGACCGCTCGATGCCGTACTTGATGTCGGCGGTGGTGATCGGTGTGCCGTCCTCGTACTTCAGGCCGTCCTTCAGTGTGTACGTCCACTCGGTGGCGTCGGCGTTGGGCCTGCCGAGGTCGGTGGCCAGGTCGGGGACGACCTTCGCGCCCTCGGGGCCGTTCTCGCGGTTGCGGGTGGTGAGGGTGCGGAAGATCAGCGAGGGGACGTTGCCGCCGCCGGAGGTGTAGAGACGGGCCGGGTCGAAGTCGGACTGCGGCGAGGAGTTGAGGACGGTGAGTGTGCCTCCCTCACGCGGCCCGCCACCGCCTCCGTCTCCTGCCTGTTCGTTGTCTGCGGGCCCGGCGCAGGCCGCGGTGCCGGTGAGCACGGCGAGGCCGAGGGTGACCGTCATGGCACGGCGGAGGGACGCGGATCGACGCATGGATGTACACGCCTTTCGTGGCGGTGGACCGCGACGGAGACAGGCGGAAGACGTACGCACGTATCGACAGCGCGTACGGGTGAGGCCGCCCCGGCACGGGAAGGGAAGGGATCGACGGGGCCTTGTCGGGGCACCCGGAGGAACGCGGAGTTCAGACCTCAGCGACAGAGAACGTCGGCAACACAGTGCCCGGTCACGCCGAGCAGCACCAGCTGGAAGCTGGTGACGGCGGTGAGGGCTGGCTGCGACATGCCGCACACCATGACCGATCTTCGTCGCGTCAGGCAATGTCGTTCCACATCACGAGATCAACTGTCTCTGATCACGAGATCGACACGTCGGAGTCCTCGACGCTCCGGCCGAGGTCCGGCTCGCGGTGTATGAACAGTTCGTTGCAGGGGCGTCCGCGCACGTCGGGATCGCGCCGGGCCGCAAGTACGGTGTCCGGTACCCCCTCCCCCATCGCGCACCGTGAGGACCGACGTGACCGTTCAGCCCGCCGAGATCGGCGTCAGCAGCCTTGAGGACCGCACGGTCATCGACGTCCGCACTCCCGGGGAGTACGCCACCGGCCGTATCCCCGGCTCGTACAACATCCCCCTCGACCGTCTCGGCGCGGCCCTGCCGGCACTGCGCGAGGCGGCGGCGCGGCAGGAGCTCGTGCTGGTCTGCGCCACGGGCAGCCGCTCGCTGAACGCCTCGGCGCGGCTGGCCGAGGCGGGCGTCGCGGCGCCTTCACTGACAGGCGGCACGGCGGTGTGGAGCGGCGAGCTGGAGCGCGGCGAGGGTCCGCGGATGCGCTCGGTCTGGCCGATGGACCGTCAGGTGCGGCTGGTAGCAGGGTTGTTGGTGCTGCTGGGGCTGGTGCTGAACCTTGCAGTGCCCGGCGCCTGGCTGCTGTCCGCCGCGATCGGCACGGGGCTGGTGTTCTCGGCGGTCACCAACACCTGCGGGATGGCGGCGGTCCTCGCGAGGCTCCCGTACAACCGCCGCAGCGGTGACAGCGAGGAGCTGGACCGAACCCTTCGACGGTTGTCGTCGTAGCAGGCGGGACGCCTCGCCCAGCACGTGGTGGGCCGGGCACACCCCTCACCACTCAGCAGGGACTCTTGTCCTGGCCCGTGCCGCACACCGGGCCGGGGGATTCGGCGATGGAGAGCAGGAAGATGATCCAGGCCACCAGGACGATCACGAACCCGGTGCGCCAGAGCAGTTCGGTGCGTCGTCGCTTGTCCTCGTCGCGCCCGTCGCCGTTGTCACCGTCGCCGCTCATGGTCCCCCTCGAGCTGGACCGTCTCACGTTCGAGCCGGTTCGCCGCACCGCGAGTCATACCCGGATGACCGACGCCTCACGCGGACGCCCCTTCGGTGTCGCGCAGCTCACAACGCCGCTTGCTGAACTGCCCCTTGCCGCGAGGAACGCTTGCAGGGTGCCGGTTCAGCGACTCAACGCCGTCCAAGGAGCCGGGCCCGTGCCGTCGCTCCACGCCTGCAGTGCCTCCCCGTCCAGGCACAGGATTCCGCACTGGTCGGCGTACTCGGCCGCGGGCGCCGTGAAGTCGCTCGTGGTCACGAGGACGGCGAGGTCGGCCTCGTGCACCGCGTAGCAGGTGCCGCCGAAGCGTTGAAGATCCTGGGAGCCGACACGGTTCTCGACGTCATAGCGCTTGCACTGGATGACAACCCGCCGCCCGTCCGGCGTCATGGCCACAACATCCGCGCCCAAGTCTCCCGCACCACCGACGACTTCGACCTCGGCGCAGCCGTCGCGCTCGCACAGCGCTGCCACGGCCTGCTCGAACTCGTCGGCGTCGAGGGCGTCGTAGTCGTCCGTGGACGAACGCCGTTCCCCGGTCCCGGTGCGGTCGAGGCCGTCGTCGTGCGGCTCGTGCGGCGGGGGCGGGGGCGCGTGCACGGCCTGCGCCTCCAGCGCGTGCAGCGTCGTGTCGGTCGCGGCCTCCAACGCCTCGGCAGCCCGCTGCACGGCGCCGACGGCTGAGGCGCCCCGACGTCGGCGGCGCAGCGCCGGAGCGGAGGAGACTGCGACCAGACCCAGGGCCACCCCCCACACGGGCCGCCGTTCGAAGGTCGCGGCAGCGGTACGCAGGGCGAGCCCGGCCACGCAGACGACCAGGGCGAGCAGGCCGAAGTACACGGCGGTCGCCCGGAGGTCGAACCGTCGGCGGCCGATGCGGCGTATGCGGCGTGCGGGTGTCGTCACTGTGCGGCAGCCCCCTTGTGATGAATCCGTGGATCACCGCTTGTGCCCGCGAACCCCTCGGTCACCCGTCGTGTTCGCGCAGCGCGGAGCCGGCCACCGTCACGGCGATCCAGCCGGTGTGGGCGCGGAATGACGGGGCAGTCGGTGGAGCACACCCAGTCAGCCTTCGGAACACCAGGAATTGGAGACCGAGATGGTCATCGGCATCGTCGTCGTCGCCTGTGCAGTGCTGGCCGTGCTGGCCTTTCTGCTGCCGCGCCTGTCGCGCCACCCGCAGAACGGTGCCCAGCGGGGCCTGGGAGCCGGTTCGCGCGCCGGCTCGAAGGCGCCCGGGTTCCTCGGCCGTCTGCTGAGCAAGCCGTTCAGCTCCAGCTCCCGGGCGATGGGCCGCAGCGGTGGCGCCGGACGTCGCGCCCGTGGCCGTATGCCCTTCTGAGCTGCGTGCCGAGTGCGGCAGCCGTCACCTGGGAGTCATGTCCGGGCGCGGCAGGCGCACCACGGTCACGAAGAACTCGTCGATCTGACGGACCGCGGCGATGAACTGGTCCAGGTCGACAGGCTTGGTGACATAGGCGTTGGCGTGGAGCTTGTAACTGCGCAGGATGTCCTCCTCGGCGGAGGACGTGGTGAGGACGACCACGGGGATATGGACGAGGTCGGGGTCGGACTTGATGCGTTCCAGGACCTGCCGCCCGTCGTACTTGGGCAGGTTGAGGTCGAGCAGGATCAGGTCCGGAGTCGGGGCCCCGGTGTGCGCGCCCCGGCGGTAGAGGAAGTCGAGAGCCTCCTCCCCGTCGCGGACGACATGCAGCGTGTTGCCGATCTTGTTGTCCTCGAACGCCTCCCGGGTCATGAGTTCGTCGCCGGGGTCGTCCTCGACGAGGAGCACCTCGATGGGCTGTGCAGCGGGCGAGGTCATACGGGTTGTCCTTCCGGGGTGGTGCGGCCGGGGGCGGTCCCGTCGGCCGGGGCGGTGATGCCGGCCGGGGCAGCCGTGGCGCGAGGCAGGGTGAAGCAGAAGCGGGTGCCGTCGGTGTGTGCCGTGTCGATCCAGATGTGACCGCCGTGGAACTCCACGATCTTCTTGCAGAGGGCGAGACCGATACCCGTGCCCGAGTAGGCGTCGCGGCCGTGCAGGCGCTGGAAGATGACGAAGACCTTCTCGGTGAACTCCTCTGGGATACCGATGCCGTTGTCCGTCACACTCACCTTCCACGCCCCGGCCGTCTCGTCGGCGTCGGGATCGGGCTCGCAGGTGATGGAGACGCGGGGTGCGCGGTCGGGGTGCCGGAACTTCACGGCGTTGCCGATCAGGTTCTGCCAGAGCATGACCAGCAGCATCGGGTCGCCGGTGATCTCGGGCAGGTCGTCGGGGCGCTCGATCACCGCCCCGGACTCCTCCGCGGCGGCGGCGAGGTTGGCGACCGCCTTGTCCAGGGTCCGCTCCAGGTCGACGGAGAGTTGGGCGTCGTTGACCCGTCCGACCCTGGAGAACGTGAGGAGGTCGTTGATGAGGATCTGCATGCGCTTGGCGCCGTCCACCGCGAACGCGATGTACTGTGTGCCGCGTTCGTCCAGGACGTCTCCGTAGCGCTTCTCCAGCAGCTGGCAGAAGGAGGCGACCTTGCGCAGCGGCTCCTGGAGGTCGTGCGAGGCGACGTAGGCGAACTGCTCCAGCTCGGTGTTGGACCTGCGCAGTTCCACCGCCTGCGCGTCCAGGTCCGCGGCCTGTCGGGTCAGGTGCTCGTGCTGGACGCGGGAGGCGTCGAGTTCCGCCACCAGACGCCGGCGCATGGCCTCCACATCACCCGCCATGGCCCGGATGTCCGCCGGCCCCTCCGCCGGGATGCGCCGCTGGAAGTCGCCCAGGGCCACCCCTCGGGACGCGGCGCGCAGGCCGCCCAGCGGCCGGGCGACCAGGGCGTGGACCAGCAGAGCCAGCGTGACGCCGGTGAGGAGGAACGCGGCGATCATGCCGCCGAGCACCCAGTCCCGTACGGTGCGCATGTGTTCCAGCTCGTCGCGACCTTGTTCCTTGGCCTGGTTCAGATTGCTGTTCTGCGTGGTGAACAGCGCGCGGAGGTGGTCGAAGGCGGCCTTGCCGCGCGTGGTGGTGGCCGGGTCGGCCGGGCGGGGAGCGCTGAGGGAGACCCCGGCGATCAGCGGGTCGGCGTACTCGCGGCGCCATGCGTCCGCCGCCCGCTCGATGTCGTCCAGGTCCTGCCGCAGCGTCGCCCGGTCACCGACGAGGGCGCGCAGCCGGGCGGCGGAGTCGCGCTCGGCCCTCTGCCCCTCGGTGTACGGCGTGAGGAAGCGGGAGTCGGCGGCTATGACATAGCCGCGCGCTCCGGTCTCCTGGTTCAGCAGGGCGTTCTGCATCCGCAGGGCCTCGGCGCGGGCCGGCTGGATCTCGTCGATCAGCTGGTCGGAGACGCGGGCGGTGCGGGACAGCAGCTCGGCGCCGACGAACGAACCGGTCACGACCAGCGCGATCATCGCCGCCAGGGCTATGTGGAACCACCCCTGCACGGTGATCCGGCCGAGTCGGCCCGGGGCACGGGTCGCGGCGGGCATGGTCTCGGTCACGCTTCCTCGCTCCCTGCGGGCAGCCGGTGCCGGCGTACGTGCAGGACGGCCACGTCGTCGACGAGTCCGCCGTATTCCTCGGCCAGTGACTCGGCGCGGCCGATCAGTTCGTCCACGAAGGCCTCGGCCGGCAGCCGTGCCGCCGCGAGCGCCAGCTCCAACAGGCCTTCCTCGCCCAGGCGTTGATTTCCGGGGCCGGTCCGGCCCTCGAACAGGCCGTCGGTGAACAGCACGAGTGCGCCGTCGTCCGGCAGGTCGAGCCGCTGCACGGGCCAGGTGGCCATGCCGCCGGGGAGCACCCCGAGCGCGGGGCCCCCGGCGACCTCGATCCACCGCACGTCGCCGCCGGTGCGCAGCAGCAGTCCCGGATGTCCGGCGCGCGTCACCTGCGCGGAGCCGCCGTCGGGCAGCAGTTCCACGCTGGTGAGCGTGGCGAAGATGTGCGCACCGGTCCGCTCGGCGATCAGGATCTCCTCCAGCGTCCTCAACTGCCGGACACCGGTGGCACCACTGACCACGAGCGTGCGCCACGCGATCCGCAGGCCGACCCCGAGTGCCGCCTCGTCGGGCCCGTGCCCCGAGACGTCCCCGATCAGTACGTGCACGCTGCCGTCCGGCGTCTGCACGACGTCGTAGAAGTCGCCGCCGATCAGGGCCTGTTCCCGCCCCGGACGGTAGCGGGCCACCACCTCCAGGCCGGTGGTGTCCCGCAGCAGCGGCGTGGGCAACAGGCCTCGCTCCAGTCGCCGGTTCTCCTCCGCCCGGAGCAGACCGGTCCGGAGTGCCGCGGCCGCCTGCTCCGCGAGCTTGCGCTGGACGGCGTATCGCACCGCGCGGCCGAACAGTTCCGCGTCGACGCGGCCCTTGACCAGGTAGTCCTGCGCGCCCGCGGCGACCGCGGCGAGGCCGGTGCTCTCCTCCGCCAGCCCGGTGAGCACCACCACCGCGACATCGGCGTGCTGCCGGATGCGGGCCACGCCGTCCAGTCCGTGGGAGTCGGGCAGGTGCAGATCGAGCAGTACGCACTCGAACGGCGCCTTCGCCAGCGCGTCGCACGCTTCGGCCAGGGACCGCACCCAGGTCAGCCTCATGCCCGGGGAACAGTCGGCGACCAGTTCCTCCACCAGGAGAGCGTCCGCCTCGTCGTCCTCGACCAGCAGGACCGAGGGCTCCTGCCAGGCCCGAAGGGCGCCCTCCGTGACGGCGGACCCCGGAGCGGCTCGCACCCCGGCATTCCCCTGCTGTGCTGGGAGCATGCGCCCCTGCTTCCGCTCGATGGCCTCCGCCGGGCCCGTCGGAGCCCGTTCATTGCCATACGGCAACGAACGCAGCCTACTGGCACCGCGCGCCACTGTGGTCCGCGGATCCCCCAAAGATCCCGCGCACCCCGTGAATCCCAGGACTACGGACCGTGGCTGCTTGCGCCGCCGGTCTTCGGGTACCGCGTCTCAGTAGGCGTGTTTTCCGGTACGGGCAGGCGATCGGTGGAAGCGAAGGGTTCGTGACGCGTCTCGATGGGTGCGGGGACGGCCAGGCGGGCGGAACGGGCGGAGATCCGCTGTCCCTCGCGCTGGAGGTCGCCGATGCCGTGGACGGGCTCGCCGACCTGTGGTCACTGGCGCTCCAGGAGGCGAGTCTGCGGCTCTCGCCGCACCAGCTGCGGGCTCTGCGGATCCTCGACGCGGCACCGGGTCTCAATCTCACCGCGCTGGCGGACGCCATGGACATAGGGCTGCCGACCGCCAGCCGGTTGTGCGACCGGCTGGAGGCGGCAGGCCTGCTGGAGCGGGTGCTGCACCCCCACAGGCGCCGTGAGGTGCGACTGGACCTCACCGGGCGGGGGCGGCAGATACTCGCCGAGGTGGCCTCGCGAAGGTCGCAGTCACTCGCCGGGATACTCGCGGCCATGGAGCCCGCCGGGCGCGCGGCCCTGGGACAGGGCCTGCACGCGTTCCTAGCCGCTCAGCACGACCCGCCGCGCGGCAGTGAGGGCACGGTACCGCCCTGATCGCTCCCGATCGCACCGGGTACGGCCGCTCAGGCCGCGCCCTCCCCCTGTTCATGGTGTACCGGTACGCGGCGAAGGGACGCCGGAGAGCCATGCGACGACGGTGATGGTGGTGCCCCGGCCGGGACTGCTGTCGAGGGTGAACTCCTCGACCAGCCGCTTGGCGCCGCTCAGGCCCATGCCCAGACCGTCGCCGGTGGTGAAGCCGTCGGTCATGGCCTGCTCGACGTCCCCGATGCCGGGACCCGTGTCGACGAAGGCCAGCCCCAGCCCGGGCCGGCCCCTGTCGTCCAGTGACGTCATGTCCACGTGCCCGCCACCGCCGTGGACGAGGGTGTTACGGGCGAGTTCGCTCGCCGCCGTCACCAGTTTCGTCTGCTGGACAAGGCCGAAACCGAGTCGAGCCGCGGCGTGGCGCACCTGTCGGCGCACCCAGGCCAGATCGGCGTCCGAGCCGATGGGCAGGCGCGTGGCCGAGGAGGGCGGGTCATGCATCATGCGCCCTCTTCGGCCGTTCGGCCGCGGGAGGAGGCACCCACATCTGCACCCGCACGGGCACCGCCCCCTTCAGGTCGACGACGAGGCCGCTCACCGGCGATCCGGCATCCGGCCACCCGCATCCGGCATCCGGCATCCGGCATCCGGCAATTATTGCTGCATGACAAATGCTAGCGGGCATGGCCGGAGGCGAACACCACACGGCGCCGCGCCCGGGCCTCCCGGCGTCAGTGCCCGGCGGGCCTGCCGTGCCAGTCCAGGCACAGCACCAGAGCGTCGTCGTCGGGCAGATGCTCACCGCGATATCCGGACAGCTCCCGCAGGATGGCCCGCGGCACATCGGCGGCGGGCAGCAGCCGGGTGGACTGGATGGCCCGGGCGAGCGCGGCCACCCCGTACGCCTCACCCTTCGGCGAGGCCACCGCGTGCACACCGTCACTGACGAAGACCAGCCGGTCACCGGGCACGGCCTGGAACTCCTGCGCCACGTAGTCGGTCTCCTCGAACATGCCCAGCGGGAGCTGCGCCTCGAAGTCGACCCGCTCCACGACACCGTCACGCAGCCGCAGCAGCTGCGGGGAGCCCGCGTCCACGACGCTCGCCCGGCCCGTGACCAGGTCGAAGTCGAACATGAGGACGGACAGATAGCAGCGACCGCGGTAGTGGGCGTAGACGGCCTGGTCGGCCAGGGCGGCCTGGTCGGCGATGGAGATCCCGGCACGCCGGGCGTTGCGCAGCGCGTTGATGGCCAGATTCGTCAGCAGCGAGGCCTCTATGCCCTCACCCATGCCGTTGGTGACATACAGCATGAGGTGGTCGGCGCCGGCGGACCAGTCGAAGTTGTCGCCGAAGATGTCGTAGGCCGGCTCCAGCTGGGCGCCCAGGTCGTACTCGGGGCGCGAGCACGAGCGGCCGGGCAGCAGCTGCCACTGCATCTCGGCGGCCAGGGTGAGCCGGTCCTTGCGTCGTGCCTGTAGGTACACGTCGGTGTCACGCTCGGCGACGAGCACCTCGCGTCCCAGCACATCGGCGACCTCGAGCAGCTCGGACTCGTACCGCTGCGCGATGTCGTCCTCGGGGAGGGTCACGGTCAGCACCCCGAGGCGATCGCCCCGCACGCTCACCGGCAGGTGCAGCGCGGCTCGCCCGTCGCGCAACGCCTCACGGTAGGGGCTCTGGGAGCCGAAGGCACGGCCTGCCGGGCTGCTGTACAGCGACACCGACTCCGGCGCGTGCCGCCGCGCCGACACCGGCCGCAGCACGGTCAGGCTGTAGTCGGCCAGGAACAGTTCGGCGTCCTCCGCGCCGTACTGATCGATCAGTACGGCGCGGAGGGCGTCGAGCAACCCGTGGGGAGCCGCCGCACGCAGAGCGCGTTCAGCGGCCACAAGTCTCTTCATGATGAGCAATACACCAATCTTTCACCGAACATACGCGGACCTCACTCACCTGACCGGGTTCCCGGAAGACGGCGGTCGTCACCTTGTGTCATCTGTCACCCGCGCGTGCACCTAGTACGCTGACAGGCACCCCAGTGCCTGCGAGAGTGTGATCGTGACTGCCTTCCGCCGCCGCCCAGAGCCCGATGAGGTCGCACGTGTGACCACCAAGGCCGTTGAGCTGCTGGAAGTCGTGTGGGGCCGGGCTTCGACGGCGCCCACCTCCGCGTCCCAGCTGCGCGTGCTGCACATCCTCGAGCACCACGACGGCATCAACCTGCGCACGCTCGCCGAGTCACTCGCGTCCACCCCGCCGTCCACCAGCCGGCTCTGTGACCGCCTGGTGGCCGCCGGTTTCGTCGAACGGGTGGTGAGCGCGGCCGACAGACGTGAGGTGCGGCTGCACCTCAGCAGCCGGGGGCGCACCTTCCTCGACGACCTGCGCACACGCCGGGAGCAGGAGTTGCACAAGGTGCTGGCGGACATGCCCGCCGGCAAGCGGACAGCGCTGCTGGAGGGGCTGGAGTCGTTCTGTGCCACCGCCTCCACGCAGATACACGAAGAAACCGCCGATCCAGGCAGCAGAACCGCCTGACCGCCCCCGCGCGGCACCGGTGCCGCCATCGCCTCGCGGTGACGGCGGCCGACACACGGAGCGGTCTCCCACCGGAGCATTCCAGGTCCTTCCCCGTGCGCTCTGACATCGTCACTTTGTTGCCTCATGGCTATTGTTGTCAAACGGCAACAGTACCTTTTGCCACACTCGCCCGCATTCGTCCACACCATCCTCGCGCGATCCATTGACGGACGGCACCACGAGCGCGCGGCACGCCGTGAAGCGGCCGCGACCCGGCGGTTCACCGCTCGTATGGAGCGGCCTTCTCGGGGCATCCGAAGGAGCATCACGCACCATCGGACTCCATGGAGAGGAAGACCTCGTGCTGGCCATCGCTTCGGCGGTTCTGTTCTTCATCGCCTTTCTGATCAACGCTGCCGACATCTCGACCAACGACGTGTTCACCTCGACCAACCTGATGCTTCTCGGTCTCACCGCGCTGGCGGTGCACCTCTCGGGTGGCGTCTCCGGCCTGGCGGTCCGCAGCCGCAGACGGTGAGGCCGGCGCCTCCCGTCGGCACTGCGCGCTGTCACACCCGAAGGGCCCGGCCGTCATTCGGCCGGGCCCTTCGGGTACGGGCGTGAATCCCGGGCCTGATATCAAACTGCTGATGCCGCGAATATCCCGAGCCAATCCCCGGGACCGCCTTGCTTATGAAGAAGGCTCCGGGGTACCCGTCGACAGTAGAGACATCCGATTCCCTATCACGAGGAGGGCTTTTCCATGAGCGCCCACGAGAAGGCCAAGTCGAAGGCCGAGCAGGCCAAGGGCAGGACCAAGGAGGCTCTGGGAAAGGCCGTCGGCGACGACCGCATGGCCGCGGAAGGGCGGCGGGAGCGGAGCAAGGGGGACGCCCGGGAGGCCAAGGAGAAGACCAAGGACGCGTTCAAGCACTGACGCCTCTTTTCTCCCCGACTGAAAATGGCCCTCTTCTCAGAGGGGGGCCATTTTCCATGTCTCCGGCGTCTCTCCGGCGTCGTTGTCCAGGTCATTCCTCAGGCTGTTCCGCACCCATTCCGCATGTCTCGGCAACGGATTCCACGTCGGCGTGCGGGAACCGGAGCCGGCTCTCACCAGACCTTCGCAAACGCGGTCGCTACCGGCGCCGACACGGGGTAAACGGACCGGAGAAGCAGCCCGCACCATGCCATGAAGACGGAGAAGACCCACAGGATCACGACTATGGTCACCCCTCTCAGCAACAAGACATCCGACAGCCCCGGACGGCCGGCGCCCTGGCGCTACAACGCTGTCTGGGACACGTCGCACGTTTCGATCGCGGAGGCCCGGAACGCCGTACGCACCCTGCTGACCAGGGCGGGACACCGCCCGGAGCACGGGCCCAGCCAGGACGCCCAACTGGTCGTCAGCGAGCTGGTCACCAACGCGGTCCGTCACGCACCCGGGCCGTGCGGACTCCTGCTCGAAATCCCGCCGGGAGCCGACCAGTTGCGCATCGCGGTCAGCGACAGCTCACGCGACCTGCCCCGGCGCAGGGCACCTGACGCCCAACGCGTCGGCGGACATGGCCTGCTCCTGGTCCATCTGTTGTGCAGGCAGGTGCACACGGTGACCCTCCACGTCGGCAAACAGGTCGTGGCCCTGCTGCCGCTTCCCGCGCCCACAGCCTGACCCCCGGGGCCCGGGCAGGACCGCGCTCAACGCTCCTGACGGGCGCAGCCGACGGCCGAGGGTCCGCTCGGGCGGGCGTCGAGCGTGGCGGTGGAGTCCAGCTGGATCAGGGCGGTGACCCGTTTACCGACCACCTCAGGCACGACGGCGAGGTCGGCGGCGACGGCCTTCACGATCTCCAGACCGTGGCCCCCGACCCGGTGAGGGTCCGCTTGGTCGGCCACCGGCAGGACCGGATGGCTGTCCCAGACCTCCACCTCCAGCGCCGCGCCCGTCACACGGAGCCGCAGCAGGATCGGGCCGGGGGCGTACTTGCAGGCGTTGGTGACGAACTCGCTGACGACCAACTGGGCGAGGCTCACGACGCGTTCCGACATCACGGAGCGTACCGCCGCCTCACCCACCAGGAAGGCCGCCGCCCAGTGCCGGGCCTCGGCGATGCACGGCCCGTCCCCGGACAGGGCGATCGCGGCCTCGGCCAGTACAGGGCGCGGGGCGTCGCGACACTCGATCCGCGGGTTGTCGCGACATCCGATCCGCGGGTCGTCGCGACACTCGCCCTGGGAATCCCCGTCCATCCGAACTACCTCTCCCCCGTTCTCGGACGTTCCTCGAGGTCAGTCGGAGGCGAGCAGTTCCTCACGGAGCCGGGCCAGGCAGCGCGACAGGAGGCGGGAGACATGCATCTGTGACACGCCCAGACGGGCACCGATCTGGGCCTGTGTGAGTTCCTCGACGAACCGCAGATGGATGATCTGGCGGTCCCGGTCGTCGAGTTCGGCGATCAGCGGAGCCAGCGCGTGGAAGTCCTCCACCAGTTCGAAGGCCTCGTCCTCGGCTCCGATGAAGTCCTGGAGGACACTCTCGCCGTCCTGACTGCTGCTGATCGTGGCGTCCAGGGAGGAGGAGTTGTAGCCGTTGGCGGCGAGGCGGGCCTCGCGGACCTCGTCCTCGGGCAGGCTCATCAGCTCGGACAGTTCCTTGTCCGTGGGAGTGCGGCCGAGTCGGCTGCCGAGTTCCTCGGTCGCCCGGGCGAGCTGCCCGCGCGCCTCCTGAAGGCGGCGCGGCACATGCACGGCCCAGGTGGTGTCGCGGAAGAAGCGCTTGATCTCGCCGACGATGTAAGGGATGGCGAAGGAGGTGAACTCCGTCTGCCGTGACAGCTCGAACCGGTCGATCGCCTTGATCAGTCCGATCATGCCGACCTGGACGATGTCCTCCATCTCCTCCGGGTTCCGGCTGCGGAACCGGCCGGCGGCGAAGCGCACCAGGGTCATGTTCATCTCGATCAGCGTGCTGCGGGCGTAGCTGTACTCCTCGGTCCCCTCCTCCAGCACCTCCAACTGCCCGAAGAACAGCTTCGACAGCTCGCGGGCGTCCTTCGGCGCCACCCGGGAAGGATCGACCACGTCGGGCATGCCGGCCTTCTGAGTCGTCGCTGTCACCGTGAGCACCATGACTGTTCCCCTCCCGATCCGCCAAGGGCGATCCCACCGTCACACAGCCGTACTCGGCCGCGACGCAGCGTCTACCCCGGCTTGCCGCGCTCATGCGTGCCGCTTCCGAATCGCTCCCACGGTGATCGCGTGCACCGGTTCACGGCCGTGTGCCGACCCCCGACGCGAAACCGCCGTGTACCGGCCCCGACGTGAAACCGCCACGTGGCGGCCCCGACGGGAAACAGACCGGCACAGGGCCGGTCTGCTCGCGTCATGAGGCCTACTCGCCCGCCTTGCGCGGTGGTTCACGCCGCCGGCGGGCGAGAGGTCTCCGGGTGGGGGTCGCCTCGTGTCAGCGGACGCTCTCCGCGGTGGCCGGGTCGGCCACCGTCACGGACGGAGAGTCGTCGGTCTGTTGGAGTTCGACGAGGAGTTCGCTCTGCCCGGCCAGGAGCTCGGTGAGGATCCGGCGGGCCGCACGGAGCAGTTCGGCCACATCACCGCCGGCGAGTGCGTAGCTGACGGTTGAGCCCTCCCGGATGGACACGACGATGCCCGCACGGCGCAGCACGGCCAGTTGCTGGGACAGGCTCGACGGCTCGATCTCGATGTCCGCGAGCAAGTCCCGCACCGCGACCGGCCCGTGCTGCAGCAGTTCCAGGACCCTGATGCGTGCCGGGTGCCCGAGCATACGGAAGAACTCCGCTTTTGCTTGATAGAGAGGGACTCGCATTGCGCTCTTCCTGCCGGTCGGGGATGGCTTCCCGTGGCGCGGGAATGCCGAAGTGACCGCGCCACGGGTCCTCTCTGCTCATTCTCTTCGGCCCGGACGACTCTCGTTCATGAGTTGGGACTCTTCCCATGTGATGACTTGAAGAATTCTTCAACTTATGAGCATGCGTCGGCCCGGTCCTGGCGTGCGGTCAGACCTCGAGTTGCTCCTCCACCCGCTTCAACTGATGCCGTGCCATGGCCAGGTTCGAGCGCGCCTTGTCGATGACGAGGTAGAGGAACAGGCCGTTGCCGTTTCGCCCGGTCACCAGCCGGATGAGGTGGTACTGCCCGCCCAGGGTGATCAGGATGTCCTCGATCTCGCTCTCCAGACCCAGGTGCTCCATGGTGCGAACCTTGGCGCGGACCACATCCGTGTTCCCGGCGGCCGCGACCATGAGATCGAGGTCCTTGCCTCCGCCCAGAGTTCCCAGAGCCATACCGCTGGTGTAGTCGACGACGGCCGCCCCCAGCGACCCCTCGATCCCGGTCATCAGTTCCTTGAGCGACACTTCCACGCTCGCCATCTGCGCCTCCCCTTAGTTGTCGACAGCGACGGGCACCGGTTTTGGAACCCGCCCTGTGAAGCACCGTAGGTCGACCGTCGCGGCGCCAGGCCGGACTGCTCGGGAATAACTCAGAATGATCAATAAGATCATCAAGATGATCGGTTTGGACCGAGGTCGGAGTCGCCTTTCCCAGCGCAATCCAGCCACGGTCCTCGACCTGCCCGAGGCCCGGACCCCGACTGCCGATCGAGGAGGTCAGGGGCCTCGCCCTGCCCGTGAACGAGCCCGCGCCTCACTGCGGCAGGCTGTGTTGCCTCCGAGGAGCGGAGCGGCACCCCGGCCGCGCCGCTCTGCCCTCCGGGACGGAAACTTTCCGCCTCCCTGTCGCGTTACCGAGAACGACCTGATCGTTCGATGTGTGACACGACGGCGGCGCCGTCGACGGGAGCAGTGAGCAACGCATGGCCATGGTGGGCCTGTTCTGGATCGCCGAGGGCGACGTGTACGTGGGGGCGAAGCCGTCCGGTCTGGGGCGCGGGGTACGCCTGACCTCCGAGGGCGTGCTCGCGCTCGGCGACGGGCGGTCCCGCCTCTTCCTGTGGGAGGACGTACACGCCCTGACGGTGGCGGACGTTCCCGTGAAGACGCTGAGGCGGCAGGTCGGCGCGGCGACGGGCCTGGCTCTGAGCACGGTGATCAACCTTGCCGCGCCCGAGGGCGACGCCACCGAGGAGGCCCCGCCACTCATGACCGTATGGCTGGAATCGGGCGACGAGACCTACGAGTTGCCGACGTATTCCGCCGCGGCTGTCGGCTACACCCAGACCGAGGTCGACCTCTCCCGTGCCCTCCTGACCCACCTCACGGAGGGAGCCGCCACGATGGCCACCGCCCTGACGGCGATGTCGGAGTGGGGCCGCGCCCGGGAGGGCGGATCCCCTCGGAGGGCGGAGCGGGAGGAACTGTTGCGGGGGTGGGTCGGCTAGGTTCCTCGACTGGCAGTTGAACCGGCAGGTGTCTTCCTCCGGCCGGACAGGTCGTCTCTCCCGGCCGGTCCGGTCATCCCTCACTCCGGCCGGTCCGGTCATCCCTCCGGGCCGGCCCGATCACGAACAACAGCAACAGCAACAGCAACAGCAACAGTCAGAGCGGACCGTGTCCCGGCACGAGCGGCTCGCACCGATCGCACAGCACCCGATGGACGGGGCGGTTCTCACGCAGTGAGCCCTCCGCACCGCAACGTTCGCAGATGGCCCCGCTGCGGTCGGCGAAGGCGCCCGTCACGGCGTGGAGGCGGGAGTACTCGGCAGTCGTCCAGTTGCCACCGGGCTTCCACGGCCGTGGAAACGCCTGGAAAGCCAGTGATCCCCACTTCTGTTTCACGGCCAGGAGTTCGTACTCCGGGAACTCCGCCACGACCGCCTCATGGCATTCGACGACGAGTTGCCGCCAGCCGGGGCCCACGTCGAGGTCGTGCGAAGGGTCTCGCAGATGTTGCCTGACCGGGTCGAACGCGTCGCCCGAAGCCGGAGAAGTCCCAGCCATCCCGCCCCCTCACGCGCTGATGACCACCGATCGTACGGCTCCGCGCGGGCGGCGCGACACCGCCGCCCGTCACGGCGGCTGGACGCGACGGCCCAGCCTGCGGCCGTAGTCGTGGCACGGGGCTTCGATGTAACGGTAGGTCAGGAGGCACAGGGGCAACAGCACGGCGAAGAAGGCGACTTCGAGGAGCAGGTTGTCCTGCCATCGCCGGGCGATCGTGCCGGCGATCACCGCGAGCAGCACCGGGTGGACCAGGTAGACGGAGTAGCTGATCACTCCCAGCCCGGTCAGCGGTCGCGGCAGGCGGCGGCGGCGCAGGGCCAGGCCGATGCCGAAGGTGAGCACGGCCAGGAGGAACGCCGTGATCCACCCGCGCCGGGTGAAGAGGTCCCCGTCGCCGTACCGGTAGGCGCTCCACACCCCGCAGGCGACCACCACCAGCGCCGCACCTGCCGCGTGCCACCAGGGGCTCTGGCCGTGCTCGGCCCGGTGGACGGCCGTGCCGAGGAACATGACGGCGAGGATCATCAGGCTCTCCCACAGGGGGACCGTACCGTTGCAGACCAGAACGAGCGCCAGGATCCCGCCCAGCACTGCCCCGAACACGCGAAGCGCGGGCGCCGTGGCACTCGCGCAGCAGATGGCGGCCACCATGGCGACCGAACCGAACACGATCAGGGGGCCGATGCCGGCCAGGTCCGACAGGGCGGAGCCGCGCAGTGTCACCCCCGCGGTGACGCTCAGGGCCGCGAGCCCGGCCAGGACCGCGGCGACCGTCCCGGACCGCCGCACCCGCAGGGTGAACAGGGCGACGACCAGCAGGTAGAAGGCCATCTCGTACGACAGCGTCCACAGCACGAGCAGGAGACTGGGAGTCCCCAGCAGCTCCTGGAGCAGGGTGACATGGGCGACCGCCAGCGCTCCGGCGCCCTCGTCCCCCAGGTCACGGATCCTCGCGACGCCGACCAGGCCGAGAGCGAGGGTCACGACCACCACGGCCGCCCACAGCGGGTAGACGCGGAACACCCTCACGATCCAGAACGTCCTTACACAGCCGCGGCGTTCGAGGGACGCGGGGATGATGTAGCCGCTCACGAGGAAGAACACCAGGATGCCGTACCGGCTGGTGTTGAACTCCGGCATCAGATCCTGCCGGAACTCCGACATGAAGGTCGCGGAGGAGTGGTCGAACGCCACGACGAACGCCGCGATACCCCGCAGGGCGTCCAGCCAGCCCAGCCGCGCCGGACCGGTGACCGTGGACACAGACGGCAGTCGCATGAGTACGTAGGGTAATCGCGAGAGGGCCGGAAAGACGCGGGGGGAGGACAGCGGGTTGCCCTGCCCCTCACGTACGGGGCGCGGTGCCCGGCAGGGTGGCCTCGATGCCCGCCAGGACGAGGTCGATGCCCGCGAGGAACTGCTCCCGGTCGTCATGGTCCGGCAGCCGCGTCGCCACCCGGCGCACGAACGGCCACACCCCGGGGTCAGCCCCAGGCGCACGGCGTCGAGCGCCGGGCGTCATCGAGCGCCGACGGCCTCGCTCACTTCCGTGGCGATGGGAGCCGTGTTCCTCGGTCCGCGGAAGGCGATGCAGAGGAACAGCGCGCCCATGACGGCAACGCCTGCCCACATGGCCTGTTGCCATCCGTCGACGAAGGACTGCTGGGCGGCGTGGAGCAGGTCGTGCGCGCGTGGGCCCGCGTCGTCCGCCGCCCCGACCGCGTTGGCGATGCCCTCCCGGGCCGTGTCCGCGGCCTGCTGGGGGATGCCGTGGAGCCTGTCGTCGATGGCGGTGCGGTAGCCGGCCGACAGAAGGGCGCCGAGCAGGGCGACACCGAGGGCCGTGCCGAACTCGCGCGTGACGTCGTTCAGCGCGGAGGCGACACCTTGCTTCTCGCGCGGCAGGGAGTCGGTGACGGCCTCCGTCGAAGGGGTCATCGACAGCCCCATTCCGAGGCCCATGGCCAGCATGCCGGGCAGGACGGTCGGGTAGCCGCCGTCGACCGAGACGAAGAGGGCCATGAGCGCCAGGCCGGCACCGGCCAGCGCGATTCCCAGGGCCATGGTCGAACGGGAACCGATACCCGCGGCCACCTTGGGTGCCAGGCCGGAGGCCGGCATCATCACGACCGCCATCGGCATCAGCGCCACCGTCGACAGCAGTCCCGACCAGCCCAGGACGGCCTGGAAGAACGGGAAGAGCACCACGGCGACACCGGCCTGGACACCGAAGACCACCAGCAACGTGACCGAGCCGCCCGCCGGACCGCGATCTCGGAACAGACGGACGTCGAGCAGCGAGGCGTCACGACGGCGCAGCCGCCGCGTTCGACGCTAAGCCCGCGTTGCATCAAAGGCATATGATGTTGCCCATGACGCAAGAAGATGGCGATCTGGACAGCCTCGTACGCAAGCGCATCCGCGCACTGCGGGTGGCTCAGGGCTGGTCCCTGGAGGAACTGGCCGGCCGTGCCCGCCTCAGCCAGTCCTCACTGAGCCGTATCGAGAACGGACAGCGGCGCCTCGCGCTGGATCAACTGGTCACCCTGGCCCGCGCCCTGGACACCACGCTGGATCAACTCGTGGAGACCGCCGCGGACGACGTCGTCGTCAGCCCGATGATCGACAGCGCGCACAGCCTGATGCGCTGGCCCATCAAAGGGGACCCGGGGATGAGCGTGGTGCGCCAGCGCATGACCGAGCCGCCGCCGGAGAACCCGGCGCGTATGCGCGCGCACCCGGGACGCGAATGGCTCGTCGTCCTGTCCGGCACCGCGGTCCTCATGCTCGGCCACCGCCGCTTCCGCATCGAGGCCAACCAGGCCGCCGAGTTCCCGACGATGATGCCGCACGCGATCGGCGCCGAGGGCGGGCCCTGCGAGATCCTGGGCATCTTCGACCGGGACGCCCGCCGGGGCCATCAGCGCAAGGGCGGCGACGGGAGCGAGGGCGGCACCCAGAACGGCCCCCAGGGCACCGACGGGTGACGGATCGGGCCGGGCAGCGCCCCTGCACCGCGGTCACGGCTTGCGCCTCGGGCAGCACACCCGGCCATCGCCTTGCGGAAACGGCAAGCAACCGTGCCGCTGAGGCATACCCGTCCTAGGGTGACGGCATGACCCACGCGCACCCGCACCCCCACCACGCACAACACCAGCAGCACGACGCCGACGGCCAGGCCGAGATCCTCGACCTCGACGCCGAGGTCCTCGCCGAGCACACCGCCTCCATCACCGCATGGCTGCCGCTGACGACCGGCCCTCGGCGGATCGTGGACCTGGGGTGCGGCACGGGCGCGGGCACCTTCGCGCTCCTCGACCGTTTCCCCGACGCCCATGTCACCGCCGTCGACGCGTCCGCCGAACACCTCCGGCGGCTGCGCGCCAAGGCCTGCGCCCGCGGCGTGGACGAACGTGTGCGCACCGTGCACGCCGACCTCGACGACGCCGCCTGGCCCGACCTCGGTTCGCCGGACCTGGTGTGGGCCTCCGCCTCGATGCACCACATGGCCCACCCCGACCGCGCACTGCGCAACGTCCGTGACGCACTCGCGCCCGGCGGTCTGTTCGCCGTCGTCGAACTGGCCGGATTCCCCCGCTTCCTGCCCGAGACCGCCCCCGAGGGCCGGCCGGGCCTGGAGGAACGCTGCCATGCGGCGAGCGAGCACTTCCACACCGAGCACGTGCCCCATCGCGGCGCCGACTGGGGGCCGTTGCTGACCGCCGCCGGATTCACCGTGGAGGGCGAACGCACGGTCGGCGTGAACATCGACGGCTCCGGCAGTGAGGCCATCGGCCGCTACGCCCTCGGCAGCCTGCTGCGCCTGCGCGGCGCCGCCGCCGAGGCCCTCGCCCCCGAGGACCTCACCGCGCTCGACCAGCTCCTGGACACCGCGAGCCCGCACAGCGTCCTGCGCCGTGACGACCTGACGGTGCGCACCGAACGCTCCGTCTGGGCCGCACGCCGCCCCTGACCGCGGGCGTCCCCGGCCACCCGCCCACCGGCACCCGTCAGGGCCTCACCGCGCGCCGGAGGACGCCGGTGCGGAGTGCCCGGGCGCGGCGACCGAGAAGTCGACCTTGAGGGCGTAGCGGTGTGCGACGTACGAACTGACCGTGTACTCAAGGGGGTTGCCGTGCTGGTCCACGATGGAACGCGTCTCGACGAGCATCGGCGTGGTGGGGTCGACGTCGAGGTCGGGCGCGTCGTCGTCGGCGGTGCGGGCGGTCAGTACGGAGGAGCCGAGCGTCGGGTGCAGTCCCAGGCGGCGCAGCGTCTGGTGCAGGGACCCGGTCTCCAGGTCGGCGGTCAGCAGCGCCTGGAGGGACGCGGGGAAGGCCGCGCGCTCGATCGCCACGGGCAGGTCGCCGAAGAGCCGGACGCGGGTGATCGCGACGACGGACCCGGGCTGCGCCGAGGCGGCCGGGTGGAGGGCGGCCTCCTCCTGGGCGGTGGCGGGGCGGACCACGGCCTCCAGGACCCGCGAGCGTGGTGTCCTGCCGGCGGCCAGGGCCTGGTCGTGGAAGCTCAGCAGGGTGCCGACGGGCCGGGCGGCGGCGGCCTGACGTACGAAACTGCCCCTGCCGGGCACCCGCTCCAGCAGGCCGTCGCGCTCCAGCCGGACCAGGGCGGCCCGTGCCGTCATGCGGGAGACCCCGAACTCCTGCGCCAGCCGTGACTCGGAGGGGAACGGGTCGCCGTCGGCGGCGGCTTCCAGACGTCGGCGCAGTTCCTTCTCGATGCGCTCGTACAGCGGTTGCGACGAAGCCATGGCGGGCGGGTTCCTCCTCAGGTCCGACGGGCGGGCTCCCAGTGTGACGCCGTTCGACACTGCGGATGACAGCTGTATAGGCTGTATATACAGCTTAGTCGAATCGAAGGAGAGCGCCATGTCCGTGGCCTCGATCGACGTCCCGCGCTGGGACGGCCCCCTGCCCTCGCACGACGAGGTGGCGCAGATGATCGACCACTCGCTGTTGCGACCCGAACTGACTGCCGCCGAGGTCGAGGACGGACTGGCGACCGCGCTCCGGTACCGCACGGCGTCGGTCTGCGTCCGGCCCGCCGATGTGACGGCGGCGGTCGCCACGCTGCGCGGCAGCCAGGTCGCCGTCGGCACGGTCGTCGGCTTCCCGCACGGCGGCACCCCACGGGCCAAGGTCTTCGAGACCACCGAACTGGTCTCCCTCGGGGCGGAGGAGATCGACATGGTGATCAACATCGGCCGCCTGCGCGACGGCGACATCGCCTACGTCCAGGACGAGGTCGCGCGTGTCGTCCAGGCCGCCGAGGGCCGCGTCGTCAAGGTGATCTTCGAGAACGCGTATCTGACGGACCAGGAGAAGACCGCGGGGTACAAGGCCGCCGAGGCCGCCGGCGCGGCGTTCGTGAAGACCAGCACCGGGTTCGCCCCCGGCGGGGCGACGGCCGCCGACATCGCCCTGATGCGGCGCACCGTGTCCCCCCGCGTGCGCGTCAAGGCCGCCGGGGGCGTCCGCTCCCTGGACGCGCTGCTCGAACTCAACCGCCTGGGTGCCACCCGCTTCGGCGCCACGGCCACCGCGGCGATCCTCGACGACCTCGAAGCCCGCCGCGCCGGCGACCCGCCCACCGCGAGCGCCGGCGGCGACATCACGTCCGGCTACTGAGCCTCCCGAGGCAGGCCGCCCGTCCGCTCAGGTCAGGGCGCATCGCCGGAGTGGTGGAAGCGGCACACGACGCCGGGTGCGGGCGCAAGGGGTTCACCGGCGCGCGGAACGTAGAGCGAACGGCCGCCGGGAAACCGCCCGAGCTCGGTGAACAGCGCGGCCCCGTCGTCGACTTCCCCAGCCGCCCAGCCGGTGATGTCCAGCAACAGCCCGTCCAGCGGCCCGCCTGTCAGCGCGGCATACGTCCGCCCGGGCAGCGGACCGGGGTCGGGGTCGTCATGGTCCCGGCCGTACACCCGTCCACGCAGCAGCTGTTCGTCACCGTTCATCCGACCAGCCTTGCAGGCACCACTGACAACGGGCTGTGCTGTTCACGCCTGCGGTCCATCGGCCACCCTGCTGGTGGCCGGCCGACCTGTGCCGAGCGGAGCGACGTCGTCGAAGTGCTCACCGCAGGAGCCACCAGGTGCCTACGGCGATGAGCGCCAAGGACACCAGCACCATCAGTGGCCGGAGGAACGCGGCACGGCGCCTGGTCGCCTCCTCGCCGTAGGGCATCGCTCCGCCGCCGTAGGGCGTCCGGGCTCTGCCCGCGCTCGGCGGGGGCGCCGGAGCATGGGTCCGTTCCGCCTCTGGAGCGAACGGGCCCGAGGGCGGGCCGTCCGGTCGGACGACAGGTGGCTCAGGTGCACCCCAGTTCCCTTGGCCTCCGACGCCCTGCCCGGCGCGCTCCAGGGCCCCTCGGCCCTCACGGCGCCAGCGGATCCCCTGGATGTCCGTGAACTCGACAGTGACCTCGCCCAGTCGGCCGTGGTGATCGTCCGTGGTCCGCACGGGTGGCAGGGGGAAGATCTCGTGGCCGCCGGCCAGCACCGGCATCTCGTTGATCACCTCGCCACTGAGGGACACGCGAACGTCCAGGACCGGCTGGTCGGAGCCGTTGAGAACCACCACCTGCGGGACGACCCAGTTGTCACTGAGCGTCGACGGTGACAGCCTGACCTGCCCCACGATCATGGATGCCTGATACCGCTCACGTTCTCGCTGCGCCCTCCTCGCCCGCTCCCGTCGGGCGTCCGCCTCCCGCTCCCGGTCCCGCCGCTCCCGGTCCAGCCGCTCCCTCGCCTCCCGCTCACGAGCACGCTCGGCTCTGCCCTGTTCGTCGGCACGACGCGTCGACTCCCGCTCCTGCCGGACCTTCTGCCGGTGACCCGCGTAACTCAGCGCCAGTCCCGCGAGACCGACCAACAGACTGAACACGGCGACAAGGTTCTGCACCATGTCCTGACACTGGTCGACGGGATCCCGCCTGTCAGCCCGCAACCCCGGCCGCGCGGACAAGTCGTTCCGGATGTCACCCTGCCGCCACCGGACGCGGGCTGTCAGGCTTCGGTCTGGCTATGGGGCATGCGTGAAGGCCTGCCGGTAGGCGCGCGGAGGTACTCCGCGGCGGCGTACGAACTGTTCGCGGAGGACGGCCGCGCTGCCGTAGCCGACGCGGTGGGCGATCTCCTCCACCGCGAGGTCCGTGGTCTCCAGGAGCTCCTCGGCCCGGCTGAGGCGCAGTTCGCGCAGCCAGGCGTGCGGGGTGGTGCCGGTCGCGGCGGTGAAACGGCGGGCGAAGGTGCGCCGGCTCATCATGGCCCGCCGGGCCAGGTCGGTGACGGACAACGGCTCGTGGAGGTGCTCGCGGGCCCAGGTGAGGAGCTGGGCGAGGCGGGTGTCCTCCCCGTCGGACGGGGTGGGGGCGGCCAGGTACTGGGCCTGGCCGCCGTCGCGGTGCGAGGGCAGCACCAGGTCACGGGCCACGCCGTTGGCGAGGGCGGCCCCGTGCTCACGCCGGATCAGATGCAGGCACAGGTCGAACCCGGCCGCGGCTCCCGCGCCCGTGACGATCTGACCTTCGTCGACGTACAGCGCATCGGGTTCGACGGCGACCTCCGGGTGGCGCCGGGCCAGCAGATCGGCGAACCGCCAGTGGGTGGTGGCCCGTCGGCCGTCCAGCAGTCCCGCGGCGGCGAGCGCGAACGTACCGACGCAGTGGGCGGCGACCAGCGCCCCGCGCTCGTGCGCGGCGGTCAGGGCGCGCAGCACGTCCGAGGCGGGCGGGGTGCGGAAGTCCGTCCAGGGCAGGGCGAGTACGAGGTCCGCGGCGGCCAGGCGGTCCAGCCCGTGGGCGACCGCGAGCGGCACACCGCTGTCGGTCGGCACGGAGCCGGGCCGGTCGGTGCACAGGGCGAGGTCGAAGCCGGGGATCTGCTGTCCGTGCGGAGCGAAGACCTCGCAGACGAGGCCGACGGCGAGCATGCCGACTCCGGGCGGGGCGTAGGCGGCGACGGTCCGGAAGGCGGTCATGCGGGGAGTCTGGCACGAGTGGCACGTTTCCTGCGATCAATGGCATCGGTGCCACTCGTCGGACGGCGGCCGGTACCGCAAGATCGAGAACATGACAGAAGCGATCACCACCCAGCCCCGCACCGACGCCCCGCTCGGCCGCAGCGCCGCCTTCACGATCCTCACCACCGGCTACACCCTGTCCACCGGACCCGGGGTCGCCGCCACCGTCTCCTACGTCCACGACGCCGGCCGGCATGTCATCGTCGACCCCGGCATGGTGGCGCACCGCGACCGCATCCTCGGCCCGCTCGCCGAACTGGGCCTCGGTCCGGACGACATCACCGATGTGATCCTCAGCCACCACCACCCCGACAACACCATGAACGTCGGTCTGTTCGGACAGGCCCGCGTGCACGACCACAAGGCCGTCTACCGGGCCGACCAGTGGACCGACCGCGACGCCGAGGGCCATGAACTCACCCCGTCGCTGCGCCTCATCCGCACCCCGGGCCACAGCGCCGAGGACATCACCCTGCTCGCGGGCACGGACGAGGGCGTGGTGGCCTTCGTCGGCGACCTGTGGTGGCGCCCCAACGGCCCCGTCGAGGACCCGGTGGCCCCCGACCTCGGGTTGCTGCGCGCCTCGCGTCTGCGCGTCCTGTCGGCCGCCGACCTGATCGTCCCGGGCCACGGCGGTGCCTTCCCGGCCGACGGCACCGCACCGATGTGACGACGCCCGGGGTGAGTGCGCACACGCCGCCCCGCTCAAGTCCCCGTATCCGCAGCCGTGCCGGACCGCGTCCACAGAGGGCGAGGTCAGGGAGATCCTTCCCGCCACCGCGGCCCCGCACGCTAGGCTTCGCGCGGCACGGAGACGACGGGGGCGTAAGGCATGAAGTCCGAGGAGACACCGCGGTGGGCGTCGGCCCTCGACGCGGTAGTGGTGTACGCGCAGGGCGCGTTGTGCAGCCGGCTGGCACGCGGCACGGTGCCGCCGCAGGGGCGGGTACGGGTGGCGGGTCTGCCCCGCTCGATGGACCCGGGATCCCTGCGCGCCCGTGTGCTCGGCGACACCGGTGTGCGCGTCACCGAGGTCCGGGTGGAGGTGGACGCCGAGCCGGCCGCGACCGGCTCCACGGACGCCTTGAGGCAGGAAGTGGACCGGCTGGGCGACGAGGAGGCGGCGGTGGAAGGCCGCCGCGACCGGCTCCTCGCCCGCATCAAGGAGATCACGGACCTGCGCCCGGTCCCGCCCGCCCGCAAGCGTGACGACCCGCACCGCCGCACGCCCGTCGAGGCGTGGCTGACCCTCGCCGACTTCGTCGACGAGCGGCTGACGGCGCTGCACCGCCGCCTCGCCGAACTGGAGACGGAACTGAGCCGTGTCCAGCACGACCTCGGCGTCGCGACCGACCGCTGGACCAGGAGCTCCACCGACGCCCCCGCCGCCCACGTCGAGACCACGGTCTGCGCCGTCCTGACCCTGGACGGGACGGGTGAGGTGGACCTGGAGCTGGAGTACGGGGTCCCGGGCGCCGTGTGGGTGCCGGCCTACCGGCTGGCCTACCGTCAGAGCGCGGACTCGGGCAGTCTCGTCCTGCGTGCCTCGGTCGCCCAGCGCACCGGCGAGGACTGGACCGGGGTGCGCATCGCCCTGGCCACCGCCGATCTGCGCCGCCGCACCGACCTGCCGCAGCTGCGCTCCCTCCGGATCGGCCGGCGCCAGCCCGCCCCCGCCGCCACCGGCTGGCGCGAGCCCCCGGCGGGCCTGGCCGACCTCTTCACCGGCTACGACTCCGCCGGCCCGCGCCCGACCACCGCCCCGATGGCCGTCGGAGCCGCGCCCCCGCCCCCGCCGCCTCCTCCGGCCTTCGCCGGCAGCGCCCCCGCCCCGGTCCTCCCGCCCGTCCCCATGCCTCCGCAGGAGACGCTGTACGGCGTACGGCCCCCACGCCCCGTCGAGCCGGGCGGCCTCCCGCCGTCGGTCCAGGCCGCGGCGCCCGACTCCGCGCAGGCACGGCAACGCAGCCGTCCGCGGGCGGGCGGCGCGCCCGCCGCCCGCCCGCCGGCCCCCGCCGCCTCGATGGCCCCGCCGCCCCAGGCACCCCCGGCGCCTCCCGCGCCGGTGACCGGTCCGCCGCAGCCCACCGGCGACGAGCTCGACTACGCCGCTCTCGTCCTCGACGGCCCCGAGCAGCCCGGCAACCGCAGGGGCCGCCTCTTCCCGCACACCCCCTCCGACCTGGTGGCGGCCGAGTACCGGCGACGTGCCGAGGCCGTGGCCTCGCTGCCGCTGCCCGGGCACGCCGTACGGCCCCGCAGGTCGGCGGGCTCCTTCGACCACCGGTACGACGCCGTCGCCCGCGCGGACATCCCCTCGGACGGCACCTGGCACACCGTCACCATCAGCGAGATCCCCGTCGGCCTGCGTACCGAGTACCTGTGCGTGCCCTCCGTGCAGGAGAAGGTGTACGGGACCCTGGTGCTGTCGAACGCCACCGACCAGGCACTGCTGGCCGGGCCCGTGGAGGTCACCGTCGACGACGACTTCCTCCTCACCGCCGCCCTGCCCACCCTCGCGCCCGGCGGCGTCCGCAGGATGGGGCTCGGGCCCGCCGAAGGCATCCAGGTCACCCGCCGAGCTCACCTCAACGAGTCCACGGCGGGCCTGCGCAACAACGTCACCGTCCTGGACCACCGGGTGCAGGTGGACGTGGCCAACCGGCTCGCCCGGCCCGTCCGCGTCGAGGTCCACGAGCAGGTGCCGGTCACCTCGGAGACGGACGTCCGGATCGAGGAACGGGCCGACTGGGCCGTCCCCGACGACGAGAAGGGACCCGATCACCACGCCCCGGGCACCCGCGTCTGGCGCGTCGACCTGCCCGCCGGGGGCACCGCCGCCCTGCACGGCGGCTACGAGATCCGTATCCCCGCCGCGAAGGCGCTGGCCGGCGGCAACCGCAGGAGCTGACACACACCATGGCCACGGATCCCGACATCATCCCCGCCCCCGTCACCGCCGTCACCTGCCTGGAGGACCGCGCCCAGGTGGAGCGCGCCCTCACCGTGGAGCTGCGAGCAGGGGTGCAGCGGCTGCGCCTCGGCCCGGTCAGCGCGCTCGCTCTCGACCGCACCCTCCATGCCGATGTGACGGCCGAGCACGAGGCGAGCGTCCTGGACGCGCGTATCGTCCGCGCCTGGACGCCGCGCGAGCCGCTGCCCACCGCCGACGACTCGGAACTGCGCCGGCGCGCGCACGCGCTGGAGGAGGAACAGCACACGCTGGAGCAGCGCGCGGACCGGCTGCGCGCCCGGCTCGACCTGCTCGGCCGTCTCTCCACGGACCTGCTGCGCGAGATCGGCGAGGGAACCGGCTCGGGCGAGTCGGACACCCTCCGCTGGACCGAGGAACTCGACGGTGTGGACGCCGAACGCGACGACCACAGCGAGCAGTTGCGCGCCACACAGGCACAGCTGACGACACTCGCCACCAAGCTCCAGGACACCTGGCAAGCCGTCCTCCTGTCGGAGCAGCAGCCCGCCGAACTGCTCGGCCACATCGAACTGACCGTGCGGTCCGCCACCGCGGGACCCGCCCGCCTGCGGCTCAGCCACCTCACCGCCTGCGCCCTGTGGCGCCCCGCCTACCGGGCCGTGCTCGACGGGGAGTCCCTGACCCTGGAGACGGACGCCATCGTCTGGCAGCGCACCGGCGAGGACTGGTCCGACGTACTCCTCACGCTGTCCACGGCCCGCTCGTCCTCGGCCACGGAACCACCGCGTCTCACCGAGGACCGGCTGACCCTGACCGACCGGTCCCCGGCCGAACGGCGCACGGTCGAAGTGGAGTTGCGCGAGCAGGAGATCACCGATCTCGGCCCCGCCCCCGTGCTCGGCCTGCCCGGCGTGGACGACGGCGGCCAGGCGCGGGTGCTGCACTCCCCCGCCCCCGTCACCGTGCCCACCGACGGACGCGCCCACCGCGTACCGCTGTCCTCCGTCACCACCCCCGCGCACAGCGAGTACGCCTGCTCCCCCGAACTGTCGCCGCTGGTGACCCAGTTGGTGCGCTTCGACAACCCGACCGGGCACGCCCTGCTGGCCGGACCCGTCGACCTGGTCCGCGGCAGCGGCTTCACCGGCCGCGGCACGCTCGGCTTCACCGCCCCCGGCGCCCCCGTCGAACTCGCCTTCGGCAGCCACGACGACTACCGCGTCCTCCGGCACACCGAGGAGACCCGCGACACCACCACCCTGACCCAACGCACCACCGTCACCCGCACGGTACGCCTGCACCTGTCCCGCTTCTCCGCCCCCGGCACCCACACCGACCAGACGGTCGTCCTGCGCGAACGCGTCCCCGTCTCCGAGGTGTCCGCCGTGGACGTACGCCTCCGCAAGGAAGCCTGCTCCCCCCTCCCCGACACCGTCGACGACGAGGGCATCGCCCGCTGGGACATCGCCCTGCCACCCGGCGGCCGGCGCTCGATCACCCTGGTGTACGAGCTCTCGGCTAGCGGCAAGGTCAGCGGTCTCTGAGCACGACGGCTCCCCCTGAGGCCAACTGCGCCTCAGGGGGAGCTCACTCAGGCATCTCGGATGTGATCAGTGGTGGAACCCGACGCGGTCGGCGTCGTGGGGGCGTCCTTCGTCGAGGCGTTTGATCGCTCTGCGCATGTCCTCGGCGAGGAGTTCGATCTCGTCGCGGTCGACGCCGTGGCGTACGAGGACTCGCTGGATCACCGTCTCCTGGCGGTCGGGCGGGAGCGGGTAGGACGGGACCTGCCAGCCGCGCATCCGGAGCAGGTCGGAGAGGTCGTACAGGCTCCATCCGGTCGAGGCCGGATCGGTGAGGGTCCAGGAGACGGCGGGCAGCGCTCCGGCGCCGTCGTAGAGCAGGGTGAACGGCCCCATCTCGGCGATCTGGCGGCCGAGGTGCTGCGCGGTGTCGGCGCACGCCTCGTAGACGAGCCGGTATCCCTCGCGGCCCAGGCGCAGGAACATGAAGTACTGCGCGACGACCTGGCCGCCGGGGCGGGAGAAGTTGAGGGCGAGGGTGGGCATGTCGCCGCCGAGGTAGTCGACATGGAAGACCAGGTCCTCGGGCAGGGCCGCCTTGTCGCGCCACAGGGCCCAGCCGACACCGAGCGGCGCCATGCCGTACTTGTGGCCGGAGGCGTTGATCGAGGAGACCCGGGGCAGACGGAAGTCCCACTCCAGGTCGGGGTGGAGGAACGGAGCGATGAAGCCGCCCGAGGCCGCGTCGATGTGGAGCGGGACGTCGAATCCCTTCTCCGCCTGGATACGGTCGAGTTCGGCCGCGATCTCCACCACCGGCTCGTAGGTGCAGGTGTAGGTCACGCCCAGGATCGCGACGACACCGATGGTGTTCTCGTCGACGTACTGGCTCAGCTGGTGCGCCTGGAGGCCGGTGGCGCCCGGCTCCACCGGGACCTGGCGCAGCTCGACGTCGAAGTAGCGGGCGAACTTCTCCCAGCACACCTGCACCGGGCCGCACACGAGGTTCGGCCGCTCGGTCGACTGACCGGCGGCGCGGCGGCGGTCGCGCCAGCGCCACTTCAGTGCCAGGCCGCACAGCATGGCGGCCTCGCTGGAACCGGTGGTGGAACACCCCACGGCGGGTGCGTTCCCGTCGGCACCGGCCGGCGCGTGCCACAGGTCGGCGAGGATGTTGACGCACCGGGACTCGATCTCCGCGGTCTGCGGGTACTCGTCCTTGTCGACGATGTTCTTGTCGAGACACAGGTCCATCAGGTGGCGGACCTCGTCATCGGCCCAGGTGGTGCAGAAAGTGGCCAGGTTCTGCGCGGCGTTGCCGTCGAGCAGGAGCTCGCTGCGGAGCAGTTGGTAGACGATGTGCGGGGGTGCCGGCAGCTCCGGCATGACCCGCTTGGACAGGGGCTGCTCGCTGATCGGCGAGGTGAAGATGTCGGCGGCCGGGTCGGCGGCCGCTTCCTTGGCGTTGTGCAGGGCCACCGGGCGCACCTCTCGCATCGTTCTGCCGTGTCTCTCTCGGAGGCTATGGGCGGACCCCCGAGGGCGACAGCGGACGTACTCCACGCGGGGCACGGCCACGGCGGGCGGGCGTGGGCCCGAGGTCCGGTGTGCGGGCGCCGGGGGTGCCGTCGCTGCTCGGGTCGGGCTGCGTGCCCCTTACGGTGAAACGCCCAGGAAATGACAGTTGTGCAGGGTGTGCTCTGGCAGAGTCGGTGGCTGTTCGGCGGCGGCACGAAGCGAGGTGCCCCGTGCGCCCAGTGACCCGGGATGTGCCATGAACGACCCACAAGACGACTCCGGCGGGACGGCCGGCCGGGGCACCGGGAACCGTGCTGTGTCGTCCGCCCGCACGCGCCACGCCTTCCCCGTCGTCCGGCCCACGCGCGGCATCGGCGTCGGCGCACCCGCATGAGGTCCGCGGAGCAGCGCGCGGAGGGCGCGGGGCCGTTCACCACCCGGCTCACCTGGCGGCCTCCCGGCGGCGGTACCGCGGTGTGGGAGTCGCGGCCCGCCCGGAGGCGCGGCGTCATCGCCGTCCGGGAGCCCGGTGCCCGTGCCAGCAGCCACACCAGCGCGGACCAGGTCTCCCTGAGCCGGCTGCGCAGGCTCAACACCGTCGCCGCGACCGCCTTCGTCATCGGCGGGGCCCTCTTCGCGGTCGGCGCCGGCATCGCCCAGTTCGGTTCCGGAGACGCCCTCACCTCAGCCTCGGTCTACTTCGTCGGCGGTCTCTTCTTCAACACCGGCGGCTATGTCTCCCTGCTCCAGGCGGTCAACGCACCCCGCCATGTGCCCGGCGGCGAAGGCCGGCTCGTCACCCGCGGCTGGCGCTGGTGGAGCTACGAGCCGACGCGGGTCGACTGGCTGAGCGCGTTCGTCCTCTTCGCCGGCACCCTGGTGTTCGCCGTCGACCTCGTGGAATCGTTCCGTGAAGGGCTGAACGCCCACCAGGTCAACCGGCGGATCTGGGCCCCCGATGTGATCGGCTGCGTGCTGTTCCTGATCTCCGGACATCTCGGGTTCGTGGAGATCTGCCACGGCCGGGGGCCGTGTCTGCGCTGCCGCAGTCTCGGCTGGTGGATCGTCGCCGTGAACCAGGTCGGCTCGGTGCTCTTCATGGTCTCGGCACTCGCCGCGTACACCCACCCCGCCACGGACACCCTGATCAACGCGGGCATCGCCAACTGGGGCACACTCCTCGGCGCGGTCGCCTTCTCGGTGGGGGGTGTGCTTCAGCTCTGCGAACATCCTTGACCTTCGAGGAACCTCATCGCACGCGTGCGGTCGAGCAGCGGACCGGCGTCGCCCTCCGACGCGTACGCGGCATCGCGGAGGTCATCCTGCATCCCGATGGCGACAGCGCCTGACAGGTGGAGCACGGCGATCGGGCCGCTCTCGGAGATGAGCACTGCGCCCGCGCAGGGGGCCGGGCTTCGGTGCGAACAGCCCTGCGACATCAAGTCTCGCCGGTGGGCTGGACGTTACGGCGCGGTGGCCTGCGGAAGGTCTGTGCTGGGTACGCGACGCCAGTCCCATGCGGGGTAGCCGGGGACAAAGATGATCACAGATGGCCAGGACACGCGTGCACCTCCGCGGTGACCGTAGCCCGGGAGCGCGGTCGGTTCGCCGCGTTTTCGCCCCGGCCAAATGGGCTGGCCTGCACGTAGGCCCCACGGCGGCGTCGGGCGACGTGTGTTGGCGGGACGCGCGGGATCTGTGGTCCCGGCCGGTGACCACCCGAGCCGCGCGCCCCGGAAGCCATCCTTCCGCTGCTCGCGGGCAAGGTCTGCCGGGCTTTGCGTCATATGCCAGGCGGGCGAGGCGCGGTACATGCCTGGTCAGGGGCTGTCGGCTTCCTGTCCGAGCTCACCACCTGCAATTGGTGTGCGACTAGAAGTGACGGGTCCCGGGGGGGTCACAAAGCCGGGAGGCCGTCCCACACCCGTTGTCGCCGCTGCCTGCTTGTACTTCGCTTCGTCTCCGGTCAGCGCGGAATGACCCAGGTCGGCGTCCAGGTCCCGGCAGTGTCCTGGTCGGCCGCCGCGGCGGCCAGGTGGGCGCGGAGGGTGTTCAGCGCGGGGTGGGGGTTGTCGCGGTGCCAGAGGAGTGAGTGCGGGTAGACGGGGGTCGGGTCGGTCACCGGGATACGGCGCAGACCGTGGCCGGCGGGCCAGACCAGGCGGGTGTGCCCGCCCATGAACGTGGCCAGGGCCGGGGTGTCGGCGATGGTGTCGAGGAGCACGTCGGAGCCGAAGTTGGGGCCGGTCGCCTCGACGGTGAGGCCGAACTCGGCGACGAGGGCGTCGTAATAGGCGGCCCATTCGGTTCCGGGGACGATGCCGGGCATCCAGATCCGGTGCCCGGCGAGCCGAGCGAGAGGTACCGAGCGGGCGCCCGCCAGCGCGTGCGCCGGGCCGGTGAGGAGCTCGAGCGGCTCGTCGAGGACCCGGACGGACTCGATGTCCTCGGGCAGGGGCCGGCCGGGCGCGGCGACGGCGCGGAAGGACGCGTCGATCGCACCGGATCGGATGGCGCCGAGGGCGGTCTCGATGTCGAGCAGCGTCACCACGTCGAGGTCGATCTCGGTGTGCGTGCGGTGGAAGCCGCGCATCAGGCCGGACGCGGCGCCGCGCAGGGCGATCACGTCGACGCGCAACGGGCGGCGGTCGGGGCGCACGGACGCGGCCGCGCGCTCGGCGACGCGGAGCAGCTCGCGCGCGTGGGGCAGGAACGCCTGCCCGTCGATGGTCAGCTCGGCGCCGCGCGCGGTACGGGTGAACAGCCGCACCCCGAGGCCGCGTTCCAGCGCGGCAATGCGCTTGGAGACGGCCTGCTGGGTGACGGTCAGCTCGGCGGCGGCCTCCTGGAACCGTCCCGCGTCGGCCGCGGCGACGAAGGTCCGTACGGCTTCGAGATCCATGCCACCACCCTAGACGTACAACCAGTGGTTGTGAGTGAGGATGCCACGGTTGTTTGATCCGCAGGTGGGGTGCCCGCTTTGATGATTCCGGTCGCACATCGGTTGTGCGGGTGGCCGGCGAGGGGGAACGGGCATGGGCAGCGGGCTTCGGCCGGGGCGGGTCCTCGGAGATCGGCTGGGGCCGGGTTTCGGGTGGCTCTGGGCGGCGTACGGGACCAGCGCGCTCGGGACATGGCTCGCCTTCGGCGCGTTTCCGCTGATCGCCGTCCAGGTGCTGCACGCCGGTCCGGCCGAGGTCGCGGCGATCGCGTCAGTGGGGGCCGCGGTGGGCGCGGCGGTGGCGGTGCCGCTCGGGCCGTGGGTGGAGTTCCGCCGCAAGCGGCCGGTGCTGATCGCGATGGACCTGGTGCGGTGCGTGGCGCTGCTGACCGTGCCGGTGGCGTACGCGCTCGGCGTGCTCACCTTCGTCCAACTCCTTCTGGTCTCCGTCGCCGTCGCGGCGGCCGACATCGGTTTCCGCGCGGCCTCCGGCGCGTACCTCAAGACACTGCTTCCGGCCGAGGACCTGCTCACCGCCAACGCCCGACTCGAATCCACCACCTGGACGACCACGATCATCGGGCCGCCGCTGGGTGGCGCGACGATCGGGCTTCTGGGGCCCATGGCGACGGTGGTGGCCGACGCGGTCAGCTACCTGCTCTCCGCCCTCGGCATCCGCTCGATAGGCGGGCACGAGCCGGAGCCCCGGCGCCGTACGGCCGCGCGGCCGCGGTCCCGGGACCTGCTGGACGGCTGGCGGTACATCCTCGACGACGCGGCGCTGCGTCCGCTCTTCTTCAACACCGTATTGTTCAACGGCCTGTTGATGGCCACCCAGCCCTTGATGGCCGTCCTGATGCTCGGCCGGCTCGGCTTCACCCCCTGGCAGTACGGTCTCGCCTTCGCGGCCCCCTCGATCGGCGGGCTGCTCGGTTCACGGCTGGCCCGGCCGCTCGTGGCCCGATACGGGCGGTACGAGGTCCTGGTCGCGGCGGGCGCGCTGCGCGCACTCTGGCCGGTCGGCCTGGCCTTCGTGGGACCTGGCACGGGAGGGCTCGCGCTGGTGATCGGCGTCGAGTTCGCGCTCATCTTCTGCTGCGGTGTCTTCAACCCGGTCTACGCCACGTACCGTCTCGACCGCACCCCCACCGACCGGGCCGCCCGCACGCTGTCCGCCTGGTCCGTGACGACAAAGGCCTCGACGGCCCTGCTCACTGCCCTGTGGGGAGTACTGGCCACCCTTCTCGGGCTCCGCCCGGCGATCGGCCTGGCCGGCGTACTTCTGCTGGCGACACCGCTCTTGCTCCCACGCCGGGCGACGGCGACGGCACCGGCTCCGGAGACGGAAGCGGCACGGAACCGTCGGTGACAGCCCGAAAACCCGGCCGTGGCAGCATGGCACCCTGGAGCAATGCGACCTGCCACCGATGCCATCAGCGCCGACCTGCGGCGCCTGCTCAACGAGTGGGATCCGATAGGCGTCGCGGACGATGTCGACGACGAGTACGACTGCATGCTCGTCCCCTTGCTCCAGATGCTGAGCGCCGGCGTCGACCAGCGGAAGCTCGGTGAATTTCTGCGGCACGAGCTGGAGGATCACTTCGGCCTCAGCCCTGTGCCGTCCGAGCCGCATGCGATGGCCGCTCGGGTGATGTCATGGTGGACAGCCGCCTGCTCGCACGGAGGTCGGTGAATGGCAACTGCCGCTGCCCGAGATCTGCGTAATCCGGTGACGAGTGTCCGCTGACCCGTCCACCTGGGGTGGCGACAGCCGGAGTGGCTGACTTTCTTCTCGTTGAGACATGCGCCGTACACCATGCATGGGCCATGGATTCACGGCGAAGGCGCTTCGGGCTCTCGCCGTCGCGTCGCGTTGTCGTGGCTTTCTGGTCTTCTTGAAAATGCGGGCGGCCGCCCGGTACCCAGTCGGTCCGCCGAAGCGGCGGATGCCGGGGAGCAGCGCTCACCTGCAATGCTCAGCAACACGGCCCGCATTGCCCTTGTCGGCGATCGATTTTCTTCCCGGCAGTCCCACTGCCGCCGTACCCGCGCACAGGTGTCAACGATGGTTTTTGGCTAACAAGCGATCGTTGAGCGACAGGGGGGTGTGCGTAGGGTGATGTCTGCGCGACGCTTTCGACCGTCACACAACAACGGGGAGCAGCCAAGTGGAGCAGCCGTCCAGGCCGCTCGGCGAGATATTACGCCGACTCGGCCTGATCATCGAAGTGCAGAGACTCGCCCCTGCGGACTCGGCCGTCCGGTCGGTGATGGTGCCGCTGGAGGTCGCGGCGCGATGAGCAGCAAGGCGATGAAGTCGCTCCTGGCCGACTTGGGCCGCCGTGCCGCGCGGACTCTTGAACGGCCGGCGGATCCAAGGGTCGTGATGGAGGAGTTCTGTCGCGCCATGAGCGTGCGCCGGGGCCGGCCGATCCAACTGGTCTTCAGGGCGTTCCCCGAGGACGTTCCCGCCTCCGGCCTGCGGCTGGACTGTGGTGACAGATCCGTCATCGTCGTGGAGGCACGCGCCGTCCCCGAGGCACAACTCGTCATTCTGGGCCATGAGTTGTGGCACGAGGAGCAGGGCGGGTGCGACCGTCACGCCACCGGGTTCTCCGCGGCTGCCCGGACGCTCGGCTCCGCCGAGTCCCCGAAGGCCCTGCATCAGGTCGCGGCCGAGATCCTCGCCGCCGAGGAGGTCCCCCGCGAGACGCTGCTGGCCGTCGCGGCCCGCGCGGCTTCCGTGGACGAGCACGAAGCGGATGCCGAGACGTTCGGTCTGATCTTCGCCCGTGAGGTCCGTACGTGGGTCAAGGGGCGTTACGCCAGAGGCCCGGTCAGCCCGTCCACCGTGGAAGGGCGCATCAACCTGTCCCTCAGCAACCACAGTGGGCAGATCCTGGGATGAGTCTCGAGGACCTCCGCATCCCGTACGTCGTACCGACTGTTCTGCTGATGGCAGGGCTCGGCCTGAAGTCCCCGACGATCCTGCGCTCCTGGAAGGACCCCAACGCGCGGGCGACCTGGTTCGTGCTGCTGTTCGCCTCGTCCGTGTTCCTGAGCGTGGCGCCCAGCAGCATCCGGAGGATCAACACGGTGACCGGAGTGGCGAACTTCGCCGCCCCGTGGTCCTATTCCCTGCTCACGCTGTTCTGCGGCGCCTGCCTCACCATGATCATCACCTGGCGGGAGGAGCCGACCGCGCGACGGCGGCGCCGGATCCAGCTGATCTGGGTCATCTACTCGGGCGCCGTCGCCAGCCTGTGGGTGACGTTCCTGCGGGCCGACGTACCGGTCGAGCGGGTCTACGATCTGGACACCTACTACGCCAACACGCCCTGGATGCGCGAGCACATCGTGCTGTACCTGCTGGGCTACATGGTCTCCGCCCTTGTCGCCGCGTGGATGATCTGGACCTGGATCGGGCGGGTCCGTGCCCGATGGCTACGGGGCGGTCTGGTGTTTCTCCAGGCCGGTTACGCCTTCGGCCTGGGTTTCGCCGTCTGCAAGCTCATCGCCATCGGCGCCCGCTGGACCGGCACGGACTGGGACGCGCTCAGTACCGACGTCGCTCCGCTGTTCGCCCTTCTGGGCGCGACCCTGGTGGCCACCGGCTTCATCCTGCCCGTACTCGGACCGTTCCTCCAGACATGGCCATGTGATCAGGCCGCCTTCTGGATCCTGAAGCCGTTGAAGAACCTGATCCGTGAGGTCGCCCCGCTGTCGGCCCGGGCCCGGGTCAGCCGCTTCGCACCCCTGGACCTGCGGCTGATGAAACGTCAGCAGCAGATCCACGACGGCCTGTTGCGCCTGGCGCCGTTCTTCGACGAGGCGCTGTACGAGCGGGCCTACCGGGTGGCGGCCGACCGGCACGGCGAGACGGCCGCCCGGGGCGTCGCCGGAGTCATCGCCCTGCGCTCCGCCGTCGACTCGTACACCAGCGGCACGCCCCGCGATCACGCCGGAGGGCCCGCCCAGATCAGTCGGGAGGTCTCGGACCATCTCACGGCGGTTTCACGGGCCATGCTCCGCCCCGATCGTGTTGACCGCATCCGCCGGCAGGCGAGCACAGACAGCACGCCCTCCCATGTCTGACAGCACAACTGCTCGCCGGAACAGAGCCGTTGTCGTAGGCGCCGGCGCCGCCGGACTGTTCGCGGCCACCGTGCTGGCGGAGTTCGCCGAGGTGACGGTCGTCGAGCGGGACCGCCTCCCCCAGCACGGCCCCCAGGCCCGACGCGGCGTTCCCCAGGCCCTGCACGCCCATCTGGTGTGGAGCGGCGGTGTGGCCGCCTTCGACGAGCTGCTGCCGGGCGTCGTCGACGAGGCCGTCCTGCGCGGCGCCCGTCTGGTCCACATCATGCGCGACATGGTCAGCCGCGCCCCGAACGAGGTGTGGTTCAGACGGTTCACCTCCGTATGTCACCACAGCCTGGTGTGCTCACGCCCCCTCCTGGACGCCGTCGTCGGCGCCCGCGTTCTGGACGACCCCCGGATCGAACTGCGGGAGGGCACCACGGCACTCCGGCTCGAAGGCACCTCCACCACCGTCACCGGCCTGCGCGTCCGCGTCGGCAGCCACAAGGACGAGGAGGAGACACTCCCCGCCGACCTGGTCGTCGACGCCTCCGGCCGCGGCTCGCGCGCCCCGCAGTGGCTGAGGGAACTCGGCCTGCCGGACGTCCCCGAACGTGAGGTGAACGCCGGAATCCGCTACGCCACCCGCCTGTTCAAGGCACCCGGCAGCACCACATCGATCGACTTCCCCCTGGTCAACGTACAGGCCAACCCCGCCCAGGCCCCCGGCCGGGCCGGCATCATCGTGCCCATCGAGGACGGACAGTGGATCGTCACGCTCTCCGGCAGCCGGGGCGGCGAACCCCACGACGAGCCCGGGCAGTTCGTCGACTTCGCCCTCGGCCTCGACGACCCGGTCATCGGTGAACTGCTGCGCGACGCCGAACCGATCGGCGACGTCGTCACCAGCCGCAGCACCGCCAACCAGCGCCGCTACTACGAAAAGGCACGCGACTGGCCCGACGGCTTCGTCGTCATCGGCGACGCCATCGCCTGCTACAACCCCGTCTACGGACACGGTCTCACCGTGGCCGCCCAGTGTGCTCTCGCCCTGCGCGACACCCTGCGGGCCCACCGGATCACCGCCCCCGGAACGGCCCGGCGCGTTCAGCGTGCCGCCGCGCGTCCGGTCGGCGCCGCCTGGGACCTCGCCGTGGGCCAGGACATCTTCTACCCGGGCGCCGGCGACAAACCGCCGACCTTGGCCGAGAAGCTCCTCGCCCGTTACGTAGACCGCTGTGTCGCGACCGCGGCGGGCAACCCCCGCGCCCTGGGCGCTCTCCTGGACGTGATGAGCCTCAGCAGGCCGCCCACGCGTCTGTTCTCGCCCGACATGCTCTGGCCCATGCTCGTCGGCCGTGGCAGGCGTCAGCTGACGGCCGCGCCGCTGCGTGACGAGGAACGCAAGAGGGCACATCCCTGAGTCCCAGCGGAGCGTGGGGCGTGGTGCGGGCCTCGCCCACCCGTGTGGCACTGCCGACCGGGACAGCATCCCGACCTCGCCCGCCCGCGTGCCGCCGCCGACCGGAAAGGCATCCGGACGACGGCGACATGACGTCTATGACGTCTCGTCAGGCAGCCGCGGCCGCCCGCGCCGGGTTCTCCGCGTCGTCCAGCCACGCGATCAGCGTGGTCCGGGCGCGGGACACCCGGGAACGCACCGTGCCGACCGGACAGTCGGCGGCGTGGGCGGCCTCCGCGTAGGGCAGGCCCACGAGTTGGGTGAGGACGAACGCCTCCCGCCGGTCGTCCGGAAGCATGGCAAGCAGCTCGGCCAGGGCGATGCCGTCGTCGAAGCCGGGCAGTTCCCGCGCCTGCGTCCGCTCGGCGGCCGACTGCCAGTCCTCCGTGTCCGACAGGCGGGGGCGGGTGGAGGCGTAGCGGATGCTGTCGATCACCGCGCGACGGGCGATGGACAGCAGCCAGGTGCGGGCCGAGGAGCGGCCCTCGAAGCGGGGCAGACTGCCCAGGGCACGGAGGAAGGTGTCCTGGGTGAGGTCGTCGGCGCTCTGGGGATCCGCGCCGAGGAAGGTCACATAGCGTCGGACGTCCTTGTGCAGGGCGCGGACGAAACGCTCCACCGCGACGGGGTCACCGCCGCGGGCGTCGAGCGCCCAGGCCGTGATCGACGCCTCCTGCGCCGCGTCACCCGAAGGCCTGCCCGACGGCGTGCCGGGCGACGCGGGCGCCTTGCCTGACGTGGGCTCCTCACGGGAGGTGAACTCCTCGTGAGACGTGGATTCTTGGCATGCCGAAGACAGGGCAGGCGTGATCACCTGGCGTCTCTCCTTCTCGGGAAACCAGGACCGGTTCGTACCGCGGCGGCCGGTGCAGCCGTGCGGGACGGTGCGGTCCGGTGAAATGGGGGGTGGACGGCCGGGCGTGAGAGTGCTCGGCCGATGCCCGGGACAGGAGCCGACAGGTCGTCGTGTCGGCGGGTGTCCCGGGAATCCGGCTGTCGTCAGACGACGGCAGCGGTCCCCGAGGGCGGTCCCCGAGAGGTGATCGCGTGGGTGAGAAGGAGTTGGCGCGGGGCGCGTTCGGACCGGTCGCGACGGGCGTGGACGCGGGGCCGGTGCGGTGGCGCGGGCAGCGTCAGGAGCGCGCGCAGCGGTGCCACGAACCAGCCGGCGAGCGCCCGCAGAATGCGGAAGGCGGCGCGTTCGCCATGGGCGAGCCAGACGCCGCACAGCAGCGCGGCCAGCAGGTGAGCGGCGAGCATGCCCGTGGAGGACATGCCGCCCATGCCGTGGTCCAGGGCCTGCCCGGCGTCCATGTGGTGCATCGACCCCATGGAGTGCGCGCCGCTCATCCCCTGCCCCCGCATGCCCTGGGACATCGGCATGGCGTCATGCGCCTCGCCCGGTCCCGAGGGTGAACCGCACAGCAGGTAGCCCAGCCAGCGCCTGCCCAGCGGCCTCGTGGCGGCCGTCTGCGGGTCGGCGAGGGCCTGGGCCAGTGAGAACGAGGTGTGGAGCAGGGCCTGGGCCGCCACGGTCGCGGCGCCGACGAGGAGCGGTGTGCGTTCCCGGCCGGCGAGCGACCAGGCCACGCCCCCGCTCGCCCCCGCGCCGACGACGAGCGCCCACCAGGGCACGGCCGTCCCCGACATCATGACGTGGCCGAGGGAGGCGAGCAGCACGCAGACGGCCGCGAACACCGCGGCCCTGAGAGCGCGCGCACACCCCCCAGCAGTCATGTCGGCATCATCCTCGCAGTCCGGTGCTCACACGTCACGAGAGGGTACGGAAACGATCCTGGTTCCCTACTCAACCCTCCTTTGTGACGCACGCCACGACAACCGCCGGGAACTCGCCGGACATCGGGGCCGACTTCTGGCCTGGACCCGCGAGCACCGCGGGGGCCGAGGAGGGGGCGGTGGTGGCGGAGCACGGTGAGGCACGGACCGGCGCGGCACGGAAAGGGGCGGCACGGACCGGCGCGGCCACAGGCCCGGCCGCGGCGGAGACGAGCACACGGACCGAGGCAGCGGCAGCCCCGGCGTCGACGCGTACACCCACCGGGGCGGCACCGGGCCCGGCACGGGCAGGCGCGCCCATGACCGCGCTCCTGACGTGTGCCATGGCCTTCTCGATGATGCAGCTGTTCCTGCTCGGCGCCCTCGGCCCACGGCTCGTGGACGACCTCGGGGTGTCACCGACCGTGCTGGGGCTGACGACGACGGTCGGCTTCGGCGCGGCGGCCGTGCTCTCGCCACTGGGCGGACGCGTGGTGGACCGGGTCGGCCCACGCCGCTGTCTGATCGCGCTGCTGCTGGTGTCCGCGGCGGCTCTGGCGCTGATCGGCGCCGCGCCGGGTACGGCGTTCCTGCTGGCGGCGGTCGCGCTGGGCGGGCTGCCCCAGGCCCTCGCGAACCCCGCCACGAACAAGTCGATCCTCGCGGCCGTGCCCGCCGAACGCCGCGGCTCGGTGACCGGTACGAAGCAGTCGGGCGTGCAGTTGGGGGCGTTCGCCGCCGGGCTGCCGCTGGCCGCGCTCGCGGGCGCCGTCGGCTGGCGGGGCGCGGTGTGGACGGCCGCCGCGGCCGCCGTCGTCACCGCCGTCTGGGCGGCGCGCACGCTGCCCGCCGATCCGCCGCCGAAGTACACCCCAGCCTCGTGGCTCCCCCGGGGCACGATCGCCTGGCTGGCCGCCTTCTCGCTGCTGCTGGGCTGCGGCATCGCCTCCGTCAACACCTACCTGGCCCTCTACGGCGTACGGCGCCTCGGGCTCGGGGAGACGGCGGCCGCGGCCCTGGTGGCGGTGCTGGGCGTCGCGGGCATCGCCGGACGGGTGGGCTGGTCCAGGCTCGCGGACCGGCCGGGCCGTGCGCTGTGGCTGCCGGCCGGCCTGGCGGTCGGCGCGGTCGCGGCCTCGCTGCTGCTGACGGCCTCCGCTCACGTCCGTCCGCTGGCGTGGGTGGCGGCCGTGGCCGTGGGTGTGTTCGCGGTCGCGGCCAACGCGGTGTCGATGGTGCTGGTGATGCAGAGAGCGGCACCCGGCCGCGCCGGGCAGGACTCCGCGCTGGTCTCGGCGGGCTTCTTCGCCGGGTTCGCCCTCGGCCCGCCGTTGTTCGGCCTGCTGGCTTCGGCCGGACGGTACGGGACGGGCTGGCTGGTGGTCACCGCGGAGTTCGCGGGCGCGGGCGCGGTGGCACTGGCCTGGGCGGTACGGGAACGACGCCGGGGTGTACGTCCATGAGCGCGGCCTCCCCGGACGGGCCCGGCGCGGTGCCCGGCTGGGCCGCCCCCGCGCTGCGAGCCGTACTCGACCGAGTCTCCGTCACCCGTGCCCAAGTGGGCGACCGCTTCCCGCTGTTCGCCGCCCCTGACGAGAGCGGGTGGACGACGACCGGACGAGGCTCCTGGGTGGGCGGGTTCTGGACCGGTCTGCTGTGGCTGCGCGCCAGGTACACGGGCTCGGCGGCGGACCGGGAGGACGCCGCGCGGTTCACCGGGCGCCTCGCGCACTGGGTGGACGCCGACACCGCGACCCGCGGCCTGATCTTCTGGTACGGCACCGCGCTCGCCGACACCGGCGAGGCCGCCGGCTTGCGTGGACGGGCGGCGCAGGCGTGCCGGGCGGCGTACGAGCCGCGCCTCGAGCTGGTCCCGTGGGGTGCCGCGTTCGGCGGCCCCCGTCTGCTGGCCCGCGTCGACGGGGTCCCCGGCACGGTCCCGCTGCTGGCCTCGACGGCTCCCGGCCTCGCCGCGGCCCATCTGCACAGTCATCTCCGACTCTGCCTCGGCGGCGACTCCTTCCGCTGGTCCTGGCGGTACGAGGAGAGCGCCGGGTGGGTTCCGTGCGACGATCCGCCGCCCGGCTGGAGCCGCGGACGGGCCTGGCTGCTGATGGCCGTCGCGGACGCGGTCCACCGCCTGGGCGGCGACGATCTGTCGCAACCGCTCCACCGTCTGCTCCCCGCGGCCGTCGTTCCCCCGGCCGACGAGGCGCACCCCGACGGCCCGCCCGACACCTCCGCCGCCGCCGTCACCGCCGTGGCCCTGCTCAAGCTCGGCCACCACGACCAGGCCGCCGCCCTGCTCCACGACCTGGTACGCCATCACCTCACCGCCGACGGCCGCCTGCTGCACGGCTGCTACGACCTCGCCGCCGGAACCGCCACCGCGCACGAGCTCGTCTGGGGCGACTTCTTCCTCGCCTACGGGCTGGCCGTGCTGACGGGTCTCGTGGACCCTCACACGGCCTAGCCCGCCTGACGACGACGGAGCTCGACGGGGTGCGGCGGGCTTCGCGTCATGCACCGGTCCCCGAACCGGTCGACAGCACCCGGCGCGCGACCGACGTGATGTGGAGTTCGTCCGGGCCGTCCAGGACACGGGCCGCTCTGCCGGTGCGGAACAGGGCGGGCAGTGGGGTGTCCGGGCCGAGGCCCGCCGCACCGTGGACCTGGATCGCAGCGTCGGCGACCTGCTGCAGGGTGCGGGCGGCGGCGACCTTCGCCAGGCCCACCTCCACATGGGCGTCACGGCCCGCGTCCAGGAGGGCGACGGCCTCGTACACGAGGGGACGGGTCGTGCGCAGCGCGAGCAGGGACTCGAAGACATGGCGTTGGACGAGCTGGAGGTCGCCCAGCGGGCCTCGGGAGCGGGTGCGGGTCACCGCCCGCTCCCGCATGAGATCGAAGGCGCGTCGCGTCTGACCCAGCCAGCGCAGACAGCGCAGGGTGCGGCCGAGCTGGAGGCGTTCACCCGCGACCGCCAGTGCCTTGCCGCGCTCACCGATGAGGTGGTCGCCCTCGACCACGACGGCGTCGAGTTCGATCTCCCCTTGTCCGGCGGCCCCGAACACCGGTAGTTCCCGGACCAGTCGGAAGCCGGGCGAGCCGGTGGGCACGAGCAGCAGTGACAGGCCCTCGCGGTCCGACGGGCCGCCGTCGGTTCGGGCCAGCACCGTGGCCACGTCGGCGTCGGCGGCGCCGCTGGTGAACCACTTGCGCCCGCTCACCCGCCACGCTCCGTCCGGCAGCGGCACGGCCCGTGTGGCGGTGAGGAAGGGATCGGTGCCCGGGGTGTCCGGCTCGGTCATGGCGTAGCAGGCGCGCTGCTCGCCGCTCACCAGCCGCTCGGCATGGCGTTCGCGGACCCGGGTGCTGCCGTGCCGCCACAGCATCAGCGCGTCCAGCAGCGATGCCGATCCGAGCGCGGACGGCCCGTGGTCGCTGGCGCCCTCAGCCTCGGCGATGTGCGCGTAGGAGCGCAGCGGCATTCCCTGGCCGCCGAGTTCGGTGGGCAGTGGCAGCGCCCACAGCCCTTCCGCCTTCGCCAGCGCCCGGAGGTCCCGCAGCGTTTCGGCGGCCTCCGTTCCACCGGCGTCCAGCACGGGTTCGTTCGGCATCACTCGGTCGCGTACGAACGCGGCGACCCGGTCCCTCAACTCAACTACACCGCTGGGGCATTCGGGCTCTCCCGTGAACTCCACCATGCGGATACCTCCTCGCTTTCCCGGCCGCGCGGGAACCCGGGCCGTCGGCCGTCCGACTGCTTCTTTCGTGGAACTGGTCGGGGGCGACCGTCCCCGGGTTCCCGCGCGTCAGGAAAGGAGAGGCATGGCAACTCCAGCCACACCGGCCATCGCGCGAACGGCCGGACCGCTCGGCGGACTTCGCTTCGAGGGCTCGGGCTCACCAGGTGCGGCGGACGGCCTGGTCGCGGACCATCTGCGGCTGCTCGGCGCCCGGTCCGGTGGCGGGTCGGCCGGAACGATCACCGTCGCCGGGAGCGGCCTCGGCGAGGTCACCGTCCGCACCACCTGGGGCGAGGCCGCCGTCGACGAGGCCACCGTCCAGGCCGTCACCGGCATCATGGCGGTGCACGGCCGACGCGACGGGGCTCCCCGCGGCCTGGCCGTCGACTACGCCGCCACCGCCGCCGGCGTGCTGGCCGTACAGGGCCTGCTGGCCGGGCTGCTGGCGCGCGCCCGCGGTGGCACCGGGGTGACCGGGGTCGAGGTGAGTGCGGAGCGGGCCGGGCTGCTCGCGGTGTCGCAGTACCTGGCCGCCGCCGGGGCCGAGGAGGGCGAGGCCGCCGAACTCGTTCCCGGCGGGCCGCCGTTCACGTCCGCCGACGGCGTCGTCTTCGAGCTGGAGGCGCTCGACCCGGGCGTCTGGGCGGCGTTCTGGCGCGCTCTCGACGCCCCCGAGGAGGCGCTGCGCCGGGGATGGCGGCCCTTCCAGTTCCGCTACGCCACCGCCTGCGCGCCGTTCCCGGAGTCGCTGCACGAGGCCGTCGGAGCCAGCACCTGGGCGCGAGTGCGGAACGCCGCCCTCCTGTCCGGCGCCGATGTGTGCCGGCTGAGGTCCCTCGCCGAGCGGACTGCCGAGTACGACGACGCGCCGCCATGGGAGTTCTCCCGTCGGGACGCCGTGTACACCGGTCGGCCCGTCACCGGCGCCCTGCCCCTCAGCGGGTTCACCGTGCTGGAGGCCGGCCGCCGTATCCAGGCGCCGCTGGCCGCCCATCTCCTCGGGCTGCTGGGCGCTCGGGTGATCAGGATCGAGCCGCCGGGCGGTGACCCGCTGCGCGGTATGCCGCCGGCGTGTTCCGGTGTCTCGGCACGGTGGCTGGCACTGAACCGGGGCAAGGACGCCGTCGAGGTGGACATCAAGAACCCGTCCGACCGCGAGCGGCTGCGCGAGCTGGCCGCCGACGCCGATGTGTTCCTGCACAACTGGGCGCCGGGCAAGGCCGCCGAACTCAACCTGGACCACGAGCACTTGGCCGCGGTCAACCCTGCTCTGGTGTACGCCTACACCAGCGGCTGGGCGGGCCGGCTGCCGGACGCGCCCCTGGGCACGGACTTCATGGTGCAGGCGCGCACCGGTGCGGGTGAGGCCGTACGGCCCGCCGACGAGGCGGCCTTCCCTTCCCTGATGACCCTGCTCGACGTGCTCGGCGGGCTGCTCGGCGCCGAGGCGATCACGGCGGGTCTGCTGTCGAGGGAGCGCACCGGGCACGGCGTACGCGTGGACTCGTCCCTGCTGGGCGCCGCCGATGTCCTCACCGCCCCCGCTCGAGCCCGGGCGGCGCGGGGACTCGGTCCGCGCCGGCCGCCGGGGTTCCGGCGCCCGCTGTCCACCGCCGACGGCTGGATCGCCGTCACGGACGACACCGCAATGTCTTATGAAGTAGGTGAGTTGACAACACGTCAGGCCTTGGAGCGGCTGCGTGCGGACGGGTCGGCCGCCGTCCCGGTGGTGACCGACCTCGCCGAACTCCTCGACTCCCCCGCGGTCAGCCGCGACGCGCACGGCGCCCCCGCCGTCCCGACCCCCTGGAGCTTCGCATGACCGTGGACCTGCACGACCTGCTGCCCGCCGAGCTGCGCCGCTCCTGGGCCCTCGACGGAACCTGCCCCGACCTGGACCTGTACAGCCTCTACCGTGCCCGGCAGATCGCCGACCTGCACCGCACGGCGGTTCTCGACGCCAAGGGCAAACTCTGTTACACCGCCCTGGACCGCAAGGTGCGCTCACTGGCCGCCGGACTGTCCGGCCTCGGCATACGCGCCGGTGACGTGGTCGGCGTACAACTGCCCAACGGCCGCAACGCCGTCATCACCGATCTCGCCCTCGCCGCGCTGGGGGCCGTCGCGCTGCCCTTCCCGGTCGGCCGTGGCGACCGGGAGGCGGCCTCGCTGCTGCGCAGATCGGAGGCGGTCGCCGTGATCGCGGCCACCGAGCACCGCGGCCTGCGCCATGCCGCCGATCTGCTGGCCCTGTCCGCCGAGCTGCCCGCCCTGCGTACCGTGATCGCCGCCGGGCCGGGTACGGCTCCCGAGGGCGCAGTCGCCTTCTCCGCGCTGCTGCGCACGGATCCCAAGTCGTTCACGCCTCGGCGGCCCGATCCTGACTCCGCGGCCCGTGTGCTGGTCTCCTCGGGTTCCGAGGCCGAGCCGAAGATGGTGGCGTACTCGCACAACGCGCTGGCCGGCGGGCGCGGCAACTTCCTCGCCTCACTCATACCCGACGACCGGCCGCCGGTCTGCCTCTTTCTCGTGCCGCTGGCCTCGGCGTTCGGCAGCAACGGCACCGCGGTCGCTCTGGCACGGCACGGTGGCACGCTCGTCCTGCTGGACCACTTCACCCCCGAGGCGGCCCTCGATGCGCTCGCCGAGCACGGGCCCACGCATGTGCTCGGTGTGCCGACGATGATCCGGATGATGCTCGACCGGGTCGCCGAGGGGGACACCCGGCCCTTCACACCGCCGACGGCCGTCGTGGTCGGCGGCGCGCCGCTGGACGAGGCCACCGCCGAGGAGGCACGCCGGGTCTTCGGGTGCCCGGTGGTGAACCTCTACGGCTCGGCCGACGGCGTCAACTGCCACACCGGACTGGCCGGCGCGCCCCCGCGCGGCGAAGGACCGGGCGTCCCGGCCGGGCGTCCGGACCCCCGGGTGACCGAGATACGCATCGCGGTCCCCGGCACACCGGACCTCGAGGAGGTGCCCAGCGGCTCGGTCGGCGAGATCGTGGCCCGCGGCCCCATGACCCCGCTGTGCTACGTCGCCGCCCCCGAGCTCGACGCCCGCTATCGCACGGCCGACGGCTGGGTGCGCACCGGCGACCTCGGCGTCATCGCGGAGGACGGCGGTCTGCGCGTCGTCGGCCGCCTCAAGGACGTCGTCATCCGCGGGGGGTCCAACATCAGCCCGGCCGAGGTGGAGGTGGAGCTCGCCACTCATCCGCTCGTGCGGGACGTGGTGTGCGTCGGAGTGCCCGATCCGCTGATGGGCGAGCGGCTCGCGGCCTGCGTGGTGCCGCGCGAGCACGGCCGGGCGCCGACGCCGGAACAGCTGACCGCGCATCTGGACGTGCGAGGCCTGGGGCGCGGCAAGCATCCCGAACGACTGCTGGTGCTGGACGAGTTGCCACTCACTCCGGCCGGCAAGCCCGATCGGGCCCGGCTGCGGGAGCAGTGCGTCGAGCAGATGCCGGAGACGCTCGCCCAGGCCGGGTGAGGCACATGCGATAGAGGCCGCCGGGGGATTCCCGGCGGCCCCTCTCGGTGTGCGCCGAGTCTCGGCGGCCGAGTGTCAGGAACGCTCCCGCCTCATGCGGTCATCGCCTTCTCGATCGTGTCGGCGGCGTTCTTGTAGACCGCCAGCAGGTCCAGGTCCTCGCCGGGGTAGTTCACGATCTCCACCTGCTCGGCACCCGCGTCGGGCAGGACCTCACCCGTGGTCATGTGCACGTTGTCGAAGACGTACGACGGCTTCTTCTTCGCCAGATCGGCCAGTTGACCGGCGGTGACGGCCTCGGGCCCGTACGTGCCCGTCACGTTCGCCCCCGTCATCCTGGCCGACCACACGGAGAAGACCTGTGCGACGACGGCCGGGGCCCTGCCGCCCGGCCAGGCGGCCTTCAGGTCCTTCTGCAACGTGCCGTAGGTGCTCTTGAAGGACGTGTTCCACCGCGCGGCGGCGTCCTCCGTGCCGAACAGCGCGCCCAGGCGCGTGACTTCGGCGCTCGCCTTGCCGGCGTCGTTGTCGAGTGCGACCTCCACCAGCTTCGCGCTGGACCCCGCGGCCTGCCGGATCTTCTCGGCGTACGGCTCGAAGGGGGCGTAGAGCACGAAGTCGGCGGCTGCGACGGCCGCGAGGTCGGAGGGCTTGGGGTCGTAGTCCGGGGCGTGCTGCGCGGACGAGGGGACGATGACCGTCACGTCCTCGGCGCCGGCCGCCTTGGCGAAGGCGCCCTCCCAGGTGGTCGTGGCCACGACGACGGGGCCGTCGCCGTTCTTCCCGCCCGCGCCGGAGTCCGGGCCGTCGGCGGCGTCCTTGTCGCCGGAGCCGCACGCCGTGACCGTGAGCAGCAGGGCTGTGCCCAGGCTCAGTGCGAGGAGGGAAGGGACACGGGCGATGCGGACGCGGTTGCGCGCCATGAGCTGATTCTCCGTTCGGGGATGAGATGGACGGCCAGGACGACGGTCCCGGCGGTCAGGACGAGCACGGGTCCGGGCGGCCAGTCGAGTTTCAGCGCGATCAGGAACCCGGTGAGGTTCACGACGACGCCGATACAGACGGCCCAGACGGTGATGGACTTCAGGGACGTACCGAGCCGCCGCGCCGCCAGTGCGGGCAGCAGGGTCAGCGCGTCGACGAGCAGCGCGCCGGTCAGTTTGATCGCCCCGGCCACGGAGACCGCGACCAGGACGAGGAGCAGGAGGGTGAGCCGGTCGACGCGTACCCCGCAGGAGACGGCGAGTTCACGGTCGTGCAGCAGCAGCGCCAGGTCGCGCCGCCGCCACAGGAACAGGACGGGGACGACGACGGCCAGCGCGCCGAGGAGCCACAGGTCGACGGTGCCCACGGACAGGATCGAGCCCCAGAGCAGGGCGAAGGCACCCTGCGCGTTGACCCCGGACACCGACAGCACCAGCAGGGCGGCGGCGATCGCCAGACTCATCAGCAGGCCCATCGCGCCGGACAGCCCGTCCGGTGTGCGGGCGAGCGGCGCGACCCCGGCCCCCGCGAGCGCGCACGCGACGAGCGCGCACAGCAGCGGGTCGAGCCCGGTCAGCAGTCCGAGGGCGATACCGAGCAGCGCCACATGCATCATCGCGAACCGCACCGGCATGATGTCCAGGCCGACGATCACGACACCGATCACCGGCAGACCCACGGCGGCCAACAACAGTGCCGCTCCCGCTCGTTGGACCGGAAGCAGCTGGAGAAGCAGTCCGAGGTCGGCCGCGGCCAGGCTGTTCACCGGACCTCCCTCAGCCGGCCGGCGGCCATCTCCAGCGTCCGGTCGCACCGTTCGGCCAGCGCCCTGTCGTGCGTGACCACGACGACCGTCACCGGCAGGGACAGCAGCACGTCGGCGGCCTCCTCCTGCCCGGCGAAGTCGAGTGCCGCCGTGGGCTCGTCCGCCAGCAGCACACCGGCCCCCGCGGCGACACAGCCGACCGCACGGGCCAGGTACACGCGCTGCAACTGCCCTCCGGAGAGGGTGTGCAGCGGCCGTCCGGTCAGCGCGCCGACTCCCAGCTTGTCCGCGGCCTCCAGGGCCGGGGCGCTCGCGCCGCTGCTGGCCAGCAACTCACGTGCGAGCAAAGGGAATCGGCCCACCGCGGGCTTCTGCGGGATCCAGGCGCAGGCCCGGCGCCGCCAGGACCAGTCGGCCGCCGACTCCGTGCCCCGGCCGCCGACCAGGATCTGCCCACCGGCCCTGCGGTGCAGACCGAGCACCGCCCGGATCAACGTCGTCTTGCCCGATCCGTTGGTACCCGTCAGCGCGACCCGCTCGCCCCCTTCGATGTCGAGATCCACACCGCGCACGGCTTCGACCCGGCCGTGGCGGCAGGCGACGTCACGCATCCGCACATCCAGACCGTCCATCCCACCTCCTGCTCGTCGTTCGAGAGAGCAGTCGGAAGGGCGCCGGGGTGAGTTCCCGTGAACCGCAACGGAGTTGGCTCACACAGCCACCGGCCCAGCCGGCCGGCGGGCGGACCACCACCCCGGGCCTGCCCAGCCGGCCCGCGGGCGGACCACCACCCCGGACATCGCGACAGCGTTTCAGCCGCCTCCGGTGTGCCCGTGCCCGTGCTCGGGAACGTGGCTGCCACCGCCGTTCCCGACAGGGCTGGTCGTGCTGCTCTCGCCCGTACCGGGACCTACGGGGCCGACCTTCACGCCCACGGTGTACGACACCACGAAGACGACCGCCATGAGCAGGAGGAAGCCGAACACCGCGGGTGGCGGCAGCAGTTGCCGTACCGCACCGCCGCCCTTCTCCTCACCCCCGACACCGGACCGCGTGGACTCGGGCATGCGCAGACCTCCAGACCGCCTCGCCTCGCACGACGGCACTCGGGGCACGCCGTACCGATCCATTGGTCGGGGCCGCGGTGGCGGGAGTTCCCGTGCGCCGGAGTGACGCCCGTCACCCACGTCTCGCGGGCCGCGCGTGGGAACAGCCGTACGATGCCTCGGTGGCAGAGATCATCGACTACGGACAGTTCACCGAGCGGCTCAAGGGACAACAGGGCAAAGGCCGCTGGGAGTTGCTCGACGCGGTACAGCGCGAGTGGGGATACGAGGACCCGGGAGGCGAGCCGACGGCCTCCCGGTGGGGCGGGGAGAACTCCAGCTACGGGATCGACGAGAGCCTGGACATTCCCGAGGCGCTCGCCGAATGGTGGGACTCCCCGGTCAACTCCTTCTCGTTCCGGCCCCGGTTGTACTGGACGCACACACAGTGGCCACCGGCCATCTGGGTCGACGAGTACGGCGAGCGCGACGACGTCCAGGAGCTCGAGGAGGACGAGGACGAGGTAGAGACGTTCCTCGACCCGGCGCGGGCCGACGGACTGCCGAAGGACCACCCGCTGCTGCCGCCCGACGTCACCGACCGGCGGATCTGCGTCTTCATGTCGGAGTACCAGTACTGCAACCAGTGGGCCTACCTCGCCGCCGAGGCCTCCCACCCCGACCCCCGGGTGCTGGTCAGCACGGGCGGCGGCTGGCAGTTGCAGAGCAGGTCGTTGTCGGAGTTCTTCCTCCAGCTCGCGCTGGAGCGGCTGCCGAGAACATACGGCTGGACGCTCAAGGTACGTCGGGCCGACGTCGAGGCGGACCCCGCGATCCTGGAGCGGCTGAGGTCCTCGTACCGGGAGTTGGGGCTGCTGCCCTGGCAGGAAATGGGCTGCGACGCGCTGATGTACGGCGGTCCGGACGCACTTGTCGTCCACGGCCGTGGCAGGGGCGCCGACTTCGCCCTGGTGATGCAGGGCCGGACCCGCGAGGCGCTGCTCCAGGTCCTCGAGACACTCGGGATCACTTTCACCGACAAGGACATCCAGGGCCCCAGCGAGGTGCCCGAACCCCTGGAGCGGCTCGACCCGTTGACGCTCACCGACGGCGACGGCGACGACCGGGGCCGCTGGCGAGTCGAATCGACCGGAGGCGACCCCGTGGCGGGCACCGTTCCCGACGCGCTCCAGAATCTGCCGGACCGTACCGCCACCGCGCTCGGCGAGGACTCCGTCCCGGCCGCCGCCGGTGATGCCGAAGGCCGTGTCCACGTCTGGGAGTCCGCCGCGCAGGAGGTCGTCGCCAAGTCGCTGCACCGCGCTCCGGTGACCGCCCTCGCCTGCGTCCGGCTCGACGACACCGGCACCGCCGTCGTCAGCGGCGACGCCCAGGGTGTGTTGCGCTACTGGCGCACGGACAGTGCCCCGCGGGCGTACCCGTTCTACCGGCGGCGCACCGCGGTCACCGCGCTCGCGGGCGCCCGTCTGGCCACCGGCCCCGCGCTGGCATGCTGCTGGGCCGACGGGCTGGTCCGCGTCTGGGACCTGGACTCCGGCGCGGTGGCCCAACTGCCGCTCGGCACCGGCATCACGGATCTGACCCTGACCGGCGACGGCGCACTGTGCGTCACCGGACCATCGGGGCCGGTGACACTGCGGCTCGACGCGGCAAGGCTGTGGCCGCACCGCGACCTCCAGTTGCGTCTGGACGGCATCGACTGGGGTTCGTACTGGTCGGCGAGAGGTCCCGCGCACGCGGTGCCCGGACTGATCCGCAAGGTGGCCTCCGACCAGCAGAAGACCGCCATGGACGCGGTGCACGACCTCTACCGGCTGCTGGTCTCCAAGGGCTCGGGGCTGACCGCGGCGGCGCCGGCGGTGCCGTTCCTGGCGGAGTTGATGACCGACCCGGACAACCAGGCGCGTTCCACTCTGCTGCTGCTCATCGCGGACATCGCCGACTGCGCGAACGCGGAGAACCGTGCCGCCGTGCGGGCGGTGCTCCCTGCCTTGCGCTACCTGCACGACGATCCGCAGTCGTCCATCCGGTGGGCGGCGGCGGAGCTGGAGAAGAACTGCGCTCCGCGGCCGGGCGAGGAGTGAGCGAGCCGGCAATGGAGTGAGCCGACAGAAAGGTGGCGAACACGGCGGGTCGCCGTCGGTGCCCGCCGTCGAGGTACCGCTGAAAGCGAAGTTGACAGTCGCGCCCGGCGGGATCGACGGGCGCGCGGGGTCGTCCCGTCGATGTTCGCCGCCGCGCTCTGCTCTTCAGGCCGACTGCCCGGCGGAGGACCGTTCCGCTCCGCCGGGCAGTGGCTCGGTGGGACGGCACCGGTGAGGGAGGGCCGGTTCGGTCAGCCCTTCCTCACCGGGGCATGCCGTCGCGGGCTACTTGCTCGACCCCTGCGCGAACCCGTTGTAGATGTAGCGCTGGAGGAACAGGAACACCACCAGCGTGGGGACGATCACCAGGATGGCACCGGCGGAGATCGCCTCCCAGTTGGCTCCGAACGGCCCCTTGAAGCGGAACAGCGCCGTCGACATCGTCCCCAGGTCCTCGGACGGCATGTAGAGGAAGGGGATGTAGAAGTCGTTGTACGTGGTGACGCCCTTGATGATGACCACGGTGGCGATCGCGGGCTTCAGCATCGGGAAGATGATCCTGCGGTAGATGGTGAAGGCGTTGGCGCCGTCGAGTCGCGCCGCCTCGTCGACCGAGACCGGGATACCCCGGATGAACTGCAGGAAGATGTAGATGGACACGATGTCGGTGCCCATGTAGAGCATGATCGGCGCCCACCGCGTGTCGTACAGCCCGAAGCTGTTGACGACCTGGAAGGTGGCGACCTGCGTGGTCACGGCCGGTACCAGCGTGGCGATGAGGAACAGCGCCATGATCAGCTTCTTGAACCGGAAGTCGAACCGGTCGATCGCGTATGCCGTCATCGATCCGATGATCACCGTGCCCGTGATCGAGAACAGCAGGATGAAGGCCGTGTTCCCGAACGCCGTCAGCATGTGACCGTCGTTGAACGCGGTCACGTAGTTGGAGAAGTTCAGCCAGTCGCCCGGCAGGTCCAGGGCGCTCCGGCCGTCCGCGACCTCTTCGGACGTCTTCAGAGAGGTGAGGAACACGACGGTGAGCGGCACCAGCGTCACCAGGCTCGCCGCGATCAGGACGAGATAGGTGAGTGCCGTCGACAGGCGGAAGGGGCGACGGGGCCGGCGGCGGGTGGGAGCGGTGATGGTCATACGAGGTCCACCCTCTCGTCGGGCACGAGACGGCGCTGGAGCCAGGTGATCAGCAGGATGACCGCCAGGAGCACCACTGCGCAGGCCGAGGCCAGGCCGGTCTTGTTGAACTGGAACGCGAATTTCACGGTCTGGATGACGAAGGTGGAGGTGCCGGTGGCACCGCCGGTCATGATGTAGGGGATCTCGAACACCGACAGGGAGCCGGAGATCGCCAGGATGACGCTCAGGCTCAGGACGGGCCGGATGCCCGGGGCGATGATGTGGCGGAACTGCTTCCACCTGCTGGCGCCGTCGAGCTGGGCGGCCTCGTAGAGCTCGCCCGGGATCGACTGGATGGCGCCGAGGAAGAGCACGAAGTTCAGTCCGGTGAACCGCCACACGGAGACGCCCGCCAGCGACGTGTTCGCCGATTCGGGGTCGCCCAGCCATGCGTGGTCGGTGCCCACGCCGAACCAGGAGAGGATCGAGTCGAGTGTGCCGCCGTCCTGGAAGAAGTAGAGGAAGACGAATCCGATCGCGACCCCGTTGATCAGATACGGGAAGAAGAGGATTCCCTTGAAGACGTTCCGGAGGCGCAGGTCGAAGCTGAGTACCGTGGCGAAGTAGAGGGCGATCGCGATCTGGACGACGGACGCCGCCAGATAGTAGAGGCTCACCGCGAAGACCCGCAGCATCTCGGGCCGGGTGAAGACGTCGGTGTAGTTGTCCCCGCCGACGAAGTTGCGGTCCGGACTGACCCCGTCCCAGTCGGTGAAGCTGTAGTAGAGCATGTTGCCCACGGGCACATAGGTGAAGGTCACCAGGAGTGCGAGCGGGATCACGAGGAACAGCCAGGGGGTCAGCCGGCGCAGTGTCCGCTCACGCCGAGAGCGTCCGTCCGCGGTCCCGCGGCCGGCGCGGTGTTTCGCGGTCCGGACGTCCTGCGGAGCCCGTACGGGCGGTGAGGTGGTGGAATCGGTTCGGGGCATGTGAGGGCCAGGGCCTTTCATCGTCCGCTGAGCGCTGAGGCGTCGGGGTCCGGCCGTGGTGACGGCACGGCCGGACCCCGGACTCGCAGGGTCAGGAGCCGGCGCTCTGCCTGGCTTCGGCCCAGCGCTTGTTCAGTTCGTCGAAGTAGCCGTCGAGGGAGCCGCTCTGGGCGCCACGGGCGATGTCCACGAGCTTCTGGCGGTAGTCCGGCTTGTTGAGGCCGATTTCCGAGGCGTTGTCGATGGCGTTCACCTCGGCGGTGTTCAGTTCAGAACGTTCCACCATCTTGACATCGTTGTCAACGTATCCCTTGAGCGTCTCGGGAAGCGGGTCCGACTTCAGGGCGGAGACAGCACCCTGCGTGGCGGCGTAGCCGGACTTCTCGGTGAACCAGTCGATCCAGGCCCTCGCGGCCTCCTTGTGCTCCGAGTGGATGTTGACGGCCTGCTGGTAGTCGGAGACCAGGGTGGAGCAGAACTGGCCACCGTTCTGGACCACCGGGAACGGCATGAAGCCGATGTCCTCGGGGTTCTCCCCGGCCTTCTCGGCCGCGGCGCGCATCTGGTTGACCGACCAGGAGCCGAGCAGCATGCTGCCGATCTGGCCCTTGGCCAGCATCGTCTTCGACTTCTCCCAGTTGGTGGTGGCCGGGTCCTTCTCCGACAGATCGCCGTTGACGATGTCGTACAGCAGGGTGTCGATGGTGTTGAGGTCGCTGCCCTCCGACCAGGGCGCGTCCATCTCGCCGAGCTTGTCGGAGGCCTTGCTGTCGCAGCTGACCGAGCCGACTCCGTTGGTCCACTGGTCGCTGAGCGGCCAGGCGTCCTTGAAGTTCGTGTAGTACGGCGTGACGCCGGTCCTGGCCTTGACGGTCTTCAGGTCGGCCAGGAACTCCTCCGGGGTCGTCGCCCAGTCGGTGATGCCGGCCTTCTTCCACAGGGCCTTGTTGTAGACGAGACCGTTGGCGGTACCGAAGGAGGCGACGCCGTAGACCTTGCCGTCGACGTTGGTCCGGTCGGTGAACAGGTACTTCTCGCGCATCGACCCCGCGCTGCCGAGCGGGGCGAAGAACTTCGGGTAGTCACCCTTGGCGACCGCGCCCGGGATGAGCAGGACGTCACCGTAGTCGTCCGTGTTCATCCGGATCTTGGTTTCACCCTCGTAGTCGGTCATCCCCTCGAACGTGACGTCGATCTTGGGGTAGATCTTGTTGAACTCGGCCGCGTACTTCTTCATCGTGCCGTCGTCCACGAGGTCGGTGCGGTTGGTCAGCACCGTGATGTCTCCGGTGACACTCGCCGGGTTCAGCGGCGCGGCCGCCGTCTCGTCGGCGTCCGGAGTCCCTCCGCCGCCGCACCCCGCGACGGTCAGCGCGGTGGTGACCAGCAGCGCCACGCTGAGCATTCTCTTCCCCATTTGCCCCACTCCTCCATGGATCACGGCTCGGGCTTCGGTGTTGTCCGGCACTATGGCAGCGAGTTAGTGAACCGGTAAAGCTGTGCGCACATCCGCGATACTTAATCGTTACATGAGGGCCACGGCTCAGTCGTAGTGGACACCACCCCACCTGGGGCTTTCACACGAACGCCGCGAGAGAGTAGGACTAGACCGGTTCAGGTTCATCGCGTTAAGTTGAGTCGTGTCGTACGCGACCAGTGTGCCGTTCTGCCAAGAGGAGCCGCAATGAAGGAAGCCGTCCAGCTCGCCGAGGGGTGGAGCCTGCAGCACGACGGGAACGCGCTGCCGGCCCAGGTGCCGGGCTGCGTTCACACCGATCTGCTCGCCGCGGGAGTGATCGACGACCCCTTCCTCGGTCTGAACGAGAACGAGGTCGCCTGGGTGGGCCGCCGGGCGTGGAACTACCACCGCCACCTCGACGCCGAGGACACCTGCGCGGACGGTCACGAGCGCACCGACCTGGTCTTCGAGGGGCTCGACACGGCCGCGACGATCACGCTGGACGGCCGGGAACTGGGCCGTACCCGGAACATGCACCGCGGCTACCGCTTCGACGTCACCGGCCGTCACGGCGGCCTGCACGTGGAGTTCGCCTCCGCCTACGACGACGCCGAGTTCGTCCGGATGCTGACCGGTGACCGGCCCAACGTCTACCCGGAGCCGTTCCAGTACATCCGCAAGATGGCCTGCAGTTTCGGCTGGGACTGGGGACCGACCCTGGTCACCGCCGGAATCTGGCGACCGTGCCGCCTGGAGCGCTGGTCCACCGCCCGGCTCGACCGCGTGCGTCCCCTCGTGACGGTCGCCGACGGCACGGGCCGTGTGGAGGTGCGCGTCGACATCGAGCGCACCGAGCAGGGCGCCGGACGTCGGCTCGCCGTCGAGGCGTCGCTCTCGGGGGTGCGGGTCCGCACGGAGGTCGACGGCACGCAGGCCGTGCTGACGCTGGAGGTGCCCGGGCCCGAGCTGTGGTGGCCGCGCGGCTACGGCGCGCAGCCCCTGTACGACCTGGAGGTGTCCCTGGTCGACACGACCGGCGGCACTCAGGACACCGGCAGCCGGCCACTCGACTCCTGGCAGCGCCGCATCGGCTTCCGCACCGTCGAGCTCGACCGCTCCGCCGACGAGGAGGGCACCGGCTTCACCTTCGTCGTCAACGGCGTACGGACCTTCGCCCGGGGCGTCAACTGGATCCCCGACGACACCTTCCCCACCCGTGTCACTCCCGAGCGCTACCGCGCCCGGCTGACCCAGGCCGCCGAAGCCAACATCGACCTGATCCGGATCTGGGGCGGCGGTATCTACGAGGACGACGCCTTCTACGACGTGTGCGACGAGCTCGGACTCATGGTCTGGCAGGACTTCCTCTTCGCCTGCGCCGCCTACCCGGAGGAGCAGCCGCTGCGCGGAGAGGTGGAGGCCGAGGCTCGCGACAACGTTGTCCGACTGATGCCGCACCCCTCGCTCGTCCTGTGGAACGGCAACAACGAGAACCTGTGGGGGTTCCGGGACTGGGAGTGGGAGCCTGCCCTGAAGGGTGATTCGTGGGGCGAGGGCTACTACCTCGGCCTGCTGCCCCGTGTGGTCGCGGAGCTCGATCCGACCCGTCCGTACGCCGCCGGCAGCCCCTGGTCCGGGTCCTGGGACCACCACCCCAACGACCCCGCCCACGGCACCCACCACTCGTGGGAGGTGTGGAACCGCCAGGACTACGCCGAGTACCGGGCGAGCGTGCCGCGCTTCGTCGCGGAGTTCGGGTGGCAGGGGCCGCCCGCCATGGCCACCCTCCGCCGGGCGCTGCCCGGGGAGCGGCTCGCTCCCGACTCGCCCGGCATGCTCCACCACCAGAAGGCCGAGGACGGCAACGGCAAGCTCAACCGCGGCGTCGCCCGCCACTTCCCGCTCCCCGAGGGCGACTTCGACCGGTGGCACTACCTCACCCAGCTCGTCCAGGCCCGTGCGGTCGCCGCCGGCATCGAACACTGGCGCTCGCACTGGCCCGCCTGCGCGGGCACCGTCGTCTGGCAGCTCAACGACTGCTGGCCGGTCAGCTCCTGGGCCGCGATCGACGGCGCCGGCCGGCTCAAGCCTCTCTACCACGAGCTGCGCCGCGTCTACGCCGACCGCCTCCTCACCGTCCAGCCCGGCGGCGACGGGCCCGAGCTCGCCGTGATCAACCAGGCGGCCGAACCGTGGCGGGCGACGGTGACCCTGCGCCGCTTCCGGGCGGACGGCACCGTACTGGCCGAGCGGGTCCTCGACCTGACCGTCGCGCCGCGCACCGTGGACCGCCGGCCGGTGCCGCCGGAGCTGGTGCCGGACGCCGCCTCCGCCAAGGAGTTCCTGGTCGCGGACGAAGGGGAGCTGCGCGCCCCGTACTTCCCGGTGACCGACAAGGACTTCGCGTATCCCGTCCCCGAGTACGACGTGACCGTGTCGTCCTCCGTCGGCGCCGGTGAGGGTAGTCTCGACGTCGTGGTGACAGCACACACACTCGTACGTGATCTCCTCCTCCAGCCCGACCGCCTCGGACCCTCCGCCGTCTGCGACACCGGTCTGCGCACGCTGCTGCCCGGGGAGCGGATCCGGCTGGCCGTCCGCGGCGCCGAGGAGACGGGTGCGAACGCCGTACGAGCGGCCCTCTTCTGTGTGGAACCGGCGTGACCGCACCGACCGAACGCGTCACCATCAAGGACGTCGCGGCCGCCGCGGGGGTCTCCAAGGGCGCGGTGTCACTGGCGTTCAACCACAAGCCGGGGGTCTCCGAGGCCACCCGCGAGCGGATCTTCGCCGTGGCCCGGCAGCTGGGCTGGGCGCCGAACTCCTCGGCACGCAGCCTGTCCCGGCAGGCGGTCGACACCATCGGCCTGGCCATCTGCCGGCCGGCCAGGCTGCTCGGCCTCGAACCCTTCTACATGGAGTTCATCTCCGGCATCGAGAGCGTGCTCGCCGAGCGCGACTGCTCCCTGCTGCTGCGCCTGGTCGGCTCGCTGGAGGAGGAGATCCAGCTTCAGGAACGCTGGTGGAGGGAGCGCCAGATCGGCGGCTCCATCCTGGTCGACCTCCGTCAGGGCGACCCCCGCATCGAACCGCTGCGCAGGATCGGACTGCCCGCCGTCACCGTCGGGCACCCGAGCCTGACGGGCGGGTTCCCCTCGGTGTGGACCGACGACGCCACGGCCGTGGGCGAGGCGGTCCGCTATCTCGCCGCGCTCGGGCATCAGCGGATCGCCCGCGTCGGCGGACCGAGCGGGCTGGGCCACAGCGCCATCCGGGCGGAGGCCTTCCAGCGGACGATGGGCGAACTCGGCCTGGATGGCGGGCGGCTCATCGAGACCGACTTCTCCGGCGAGGAGGGCGCCCGCGCGACGCGTTCGCTGCTGCTGTCCTCCAACCGGCCGACGGCCGTCCTGTACGACAACGACATCATGGCCGTCGCCGGACTCGGCGTGGCCACCGAGATGGGCGTCTCCGTACCCGAGGAGCTGTCCCTGCTGGCCTGGGACGACTCCCAGCTGTGCCGTCTGACCCATCCCACGCTGTCGGCGATGAGCCATGACGTCCACACGTTCGGCGCCCAGGTCGCCCAGGCGCTGTTCCATGTGATCGCGGGAGACGACATGGTCTCCCAGCCCGTGGCGACTCCGCAGCTCGTACCTCGCGGGTCGACCGCGCCACCGCGCGCTTGACCGCTCGACCGAAGCGACGAGGGGCCACAGCACTTCTGCTGTGGCCCCTCGTCGCTTCCGCCGTGCCGCCGCTCCCCCGTCGTACCCGTACGACAGCAGCGGCCGTCGCCCGCTCTCCGCGCTCCGGGAGCCCGCCCGCCCCCGGTCGTGCGACGCGGGGAACCGGCCGGACGAGGTGAGCAAGGGCCGCTTCCCCGAACAGACCGTCCTGCGTCATTCAACGGCGATCGGGGCACCGCCGTCGTGCACATGGCGCCGGGCGGCGGCGGCCGCCCCGACCAGACCGGCGTCCCTCGCCAGCTCGGCGGGCCGGACCGTCACCCGCCGGGCGAAGTCGAGCACCGCGAAGCTGCGCAGATGACGCCGGAGCGGGGTGAAAAGGATGTCTCCGGCCTGGGCGACTCCCCCGCCGATCACCGCGACCTCGATCTCGAGCAGGGTGGCACTGCCCGCGATGGCCGCCGCCAGGGCCCGTGCCGACCGGTCGAACGCGGCAAGGGCACGGTCGTCGCCCGCGCCGGCCGCGACGGCCACGGCTGCCGCGGTCGCCTCCTGGCCCGCCGGGGGAGTCCAGCCGAGCCGCACCGCGTGGCGGGCGATCGCCGTGCCGCTCGCGTAGCCCTCGACACATCCCCGCGCACCGCACGCGCAAGGCGGGCCGTCCATGTCCACCGAGATGTGCCCGATGTGGCCGGCGTTGCCGGAAGGCCCGGGATGCAGTTCGCCCTCCAGGACGTAGCCGCCCCCCACCCCGGTCGAGACCACCATGCACAGGGCGTTCCTGACGCCGCGTGCGGCGCCGCGCCAGTGCTCCGCGGCCGCCACCGCCACGGCGTCACCGAGCAGCACGGGATCGATGGCGTCGGACACCAGCGGATGCGCGCGCACGCTCTCGACCAGCGGAAACGAGCGCCATGCAGGGATGTTCACCGGACTCACGGTGCCCTCGGCCATGTCCACCGGCCCTGCGCTGGCGATGCCCATCGCGCAAACGGCGCGCCAGGCAGGATGGGCGGCGAGCGCATCGATCACGGTGTCGACGGTGCCGCTGAGACGAGAGGTGGACTCGCGGGCCGGCGTGGGCAGTTCGGCCCGTTCGACGATTCCACCGGCGTCGTCGATCAGCGCTCCCGCGATCTTTGTGCCGCCGATATCGATTGCTGCGTACACCTAGGTGCTCATTTCTCTGTTCGTCGTTGGGACGCCGGCCGGCCGTATGGGCGAGGGGTCTGACGACGCTGGCTTCCGACAACGTTGTCAGAAGATGATTGCGGGCTAGCCCGAATTTCTTCCCGGCGCCGCCCCTTGTCCGCGCACCGAGAGGCTCAGGGCCGGTGGACAGCCAGCCCCGTGCCTGCCACGAAAAGGGTCCCGGACCCTTCCGCCGTGATTCCCCGGTCGGAGTCGGGCAGAAAACAGGAGTCGCCCCGGCGGAGGGACAGCGTCTCGCCGTCCGGGCCACGCAGCCGTGCCACACCCGCGGTACACAGAACGATGCGCGGTCCGGCCGACGGCACGAGCGGAACGGCCGTGGCGGTGAGCTCCGCACGGTAGAGGGTGAACTCCTCCGCCGGGCACTCGTACATACGCGTATGACTCGGTCCGGCGACCGCACGCGAGTGTACGACGGGGACCTGGACCGTGGGATCGGTGATCCGCAGCAGCTCCGGTACGTTCACCTCCTTCGTCGTCAGACCTGCGCGGAGGACGTTGTCGGAGGCCGCCATGAGCTCCACGCCCACGCCCCGCACGTACGCGTGCAGTCCGCCGGCCGGCATGTACAACGCGTGGCCCGGATCCAGGACCTGATGGCGCATCAGCAGCGAGGCCACCAGGCCGAGGTCGTCGACGTGGTGCCGTGCCATGCGCACCACCGCGCCATAGGCCTCCGCGTGGGAGCCGGGCTCGTCCGCCAGCCGAGCGCTCGCCCGCACGACCTCACGCACCAGCGATACGCGGTCCTGCTCCGGCCATTCCAAAAGGGCCTGGAATGCCGCCATGAGCGCGGTGTCGTCACCCTCACCGCCGAGGAGCACCACGACGGGGCGCAGCCTCTCCACACCGAGGCCGTCCAGAACGGCGGCGGCCTGCGCGCGCGGGCGGAAGCCGGCGAGGACCTCGAAGGGGCTCAGCGCGTAGAGGAGCTCGGGCTTGGGCCAGTCGTCGGAGTAGGGGCCCTCTCCCCCGCTCACGGTCTGCTCGGTGAACGCGGCAAGAGCCTGCTCCCGGTCGGGGTGCACCTGGATGGACAGGGGCTGGTCCGCCGCGAGCACCTTGAGCAGGAAGGGGAGCCGGCCGCCGAAACGGGCGACGCAGTCCGCGCCGAGCTCCCGTTCGGGGGCGCCGCTGACCACGTCCCGCAGGCTGCGGGTCCGTCCGTCGCGTGTGACACCCGCGGGCCCGGCCGGGTGCTCTCCCATCCACAGTTCCGCCTCGGGTCCCGCGGACGGTGCGGCACGACCCTGTAGCCGGGCCAGCGCCTCATGAGAACCCCAAGCGTAGGGTTTGATGATCGGTTCCAGTAGATCCACCCGATTACGTTAACCGCCGGTTGACGTAATACCCTCACCGGGAGAGCTCTGTTATTAAACCGGTATAGCGACTGAGTCTGACGGCTCCCCTCCGGCGGTTCGGCGGCGCCGGAAGTACGGAGGGGCTCGCGCTCACGGGCTGCCGGCTCGGGCCGGCACGTCGTCGTGGACCAGGTGCGGCACCCCTCCCCTCGGCCGATCGACCCCCGCGCCCGCCCGCCGTCGAAGGACGAGCGGACTTCGAGAATCCACCGTTCGCGACGGAGGCGAGGGGAAGCCTCGACGCGACCGGCCGGTGAACCGAGTCGGGTGGGGCCACACGGATGGGTTCTGACCTGCTCCGACCCGTGTGGCTGTCGTGTCAGCGGTGTCGTGGAAGGGGTTGCCGACCACGGACGACCCGTCGACCCCGCCCGTCCTCCCCCGGTCGACACATGAGGCACACCGATGACCAGGCCGACCCGTCCCGCCGAGCACGGCGGCTGCCCGCACGACTCGCCCGGCGGACCCTCCCCGGCCCGCCCCGAGTGGCCGGACGGACCGCGGCCGGACGACCTGCCTTCGGCGTCAAAAGTAGGGGAAGTCGAGTGCCCGGGCAACGGGCTCGACAGAGAAGGGGACGATTTAGTTTCTGTTTAGTGCCCCCGTGGCCCGCATCGCGCAGAGAAACGGGAATTCATTGACGCGTCTATTGACATGACCGAAACATGAAGTGCTCTTATGGAGACACGTCGGCCGACGTTCCGGTCCGGCGGGCACCCACCTGCTCAGTCGGCACACCCCCGCCTTCGTTAGAGCTAGACAACGTTGTCAGTCGCGAGACGCGCAGAAGCATACTTCGCCGCGCCTCGCGTCGGCCGCTCCGCTCGGCGGAAAACCGGAATCAGCTGTCGGCCCGCGGCCGACGGCACCCGACCGACGCCCCGCGCAGCCCCGCTTCGGCGGCTGGGCGAGGCGACATCTGTCCCCCTTCCCTCTGAGGAGAGACATGGCACATTCACAGTCAAGACTCACGAGTACCTGGCGCGTCACAGCCGCCGCGGCGCTGACCGCGGTCATCGGCCTGCTGCTGTCCGTCCTCGGCAGTTCCGTCGGCGAGGCACAGGCCGCCGCAACCGGTCTGCGCGTGAGCAACGGCCGCGTCTACGAGGCGAACGGCAACGAGTTCGTGATGCGCGGTGTCAACCACGCCCACGCCTGGTATCCGGACAGGACGAGCTCCATCGCCGACATCGCGGCCAAGGGCGCCAACACCGTCCGCGTCGTGCTCTCCAGCGGCGACCGCTGGACGAAGACGACCAGCTCCACGGTCTCCTCCCTCATCAGCCAGTGCAAGGCCGGCAAGGTCATCTGTGTCCTGGAGGTGCACGACACCACCGGCTACGGAGAGGACTCGGCCGCCGCGTCTCTCGACAAGGCGGCCAACTACTGGATCGGCATCAAGAGCGCGCTGGCCGGCCAGGAGGACTACGTGGTCGTCAACATCGGCAACGAGCCGTTCGGCAACAGCGGGTACGGCGCTTGGACGCAGGACACCAAGAACGCCATCGTCAAGCTGCGCAACGCCGGCATCAACAACATGCTGATGGTCGACGCCCCCAACTGGGGCCAGGACTGGTCGAACACCATGCGCGACAACGCCGCGTCCGTGTTCGCCGCCGACCCCGACCGCAACACCGTCTTCTCCATCCACATGTACGGCGTCTACGACACCGCCGCCGAGGTCCAGGCCTACCTCAACCACTTCGTCAACAACCGACTCCCCGTCGTGGTGGGTGAGTTCGGCGACCAGCACAGTGACGGCAACCCTGACGAGGACGCCATCATGGCCACCGCCCAGTCGCTGCGCGTGGGTTACCTCGGCTGGTCCTGGAGCGGCAACGGCAGCGGCGTCGAGTACCTCGACCTGGTCAGCGACTTCAACGCGGGCTCCCTGACCAGTTGGGGCCGGCGCCTGTTCAACGGGGCCAACGGCATCGTCTCCACCTCCCGCGTCGCCACCGTCTACGGCGGCGGGGGCAGCCCCGGCGGCGGGACCGCGCCGAACGGTTACCCGTACTGCGTCAACGGCAGTGCGTCGGACCCGGACGGTGACGGCTGGGGCTGGGAGAACAGCGCCTCCTGTGTCGTGCGCGGAAGCGCCGCGGACACGGGTGGTTCGCCGGGAGGCGGAACGGCTCCGAACGGCTACCCCTACTGTGTGAACGGCAGTGCGTCCGACCCCGACGGTGACGGCTGGGGCTGGGAGAACAACAGGTCGTGCGTCGTCCGGGGCAGCGCGGCGGACCGCTGAGGCAGGGCCGATCCGGAGTTCTGAGCGGGGCCGGGGCCCGTCGCCGGGCCCCGGCCACCACGGCCGTTCGGATTCCAGGTATCCGGACCGGGACTCTCCCGGTCCGGTCAGGTCACGCCGGCCCGCCGCGGTCAGGTCATGCCGGCCAGGTCCGGTCAGGTCACGCCGGCCCGGCGCCCGGCTCGCCCCGCCGTACGGCGTCGTGGGCGGCCAGCGCCGCGTGCAGGGTGAGCAGGTCGGCGCCCCGGGCCGCGTCCAGGCCGGTGAGGTCCGTCGCCCTGCGCAGGCGGTAGTCCACCGTGTTCGGATGCACCTGGAGCCGGGCGGCGGCCTGGCGCCGGTCCTGACCGCAGGCGAGGAAGGTCCGCAGCGTGGCGAGCAGTTCGGGGCGCGGGTCCAGCGGGTCGAGCAGCGCGGCGAGCCCGTCCCTGGCCGGGCTGGGGCGGCTCAGCTGATACTCCAGCAGCACGTCGTCGAGCAGATACAGCCCCGGCTCCCGGCCCGAGGCCTCCGCCACCTCTCGTACCTCGGCGGCCAGCCCGGCGGCCTCGGCGACGCCGTCGGGGGTGGCGGCGACGGCGGCCACGAGCAGCTCGGCGCCGCACACGCGGGCGAGCTGCCCGAGCAGCCGGGCCAGCCGGTCCCGGTCCGACGTGCCGAAGTCGGCGGGCGGCGTCTCGCACGGGATCAGCACCAGCCCGCCGTCACCGGACAGGGCGGACAACGCCATGCCCGTGGTGTGGCGCTGGAGTTCGTTGCGCAGGCGGCGGAGTTTGCGGCGCACCACGACGGGATGGTTCACCCCGGGCAGCAGCTCGTCCGGGTGCGGTCCCACGGCGAGGCTCAGCACCAGGTAGCAGGGCGGGAGGCGGATGCCGACGCGGTCGGCGGCGGCCTGGGGGCTGTCCCCCTCCAGCAGCCGGGAGAGCAGTGACTGGAGCGCGACCTGCTCGTCGCTGAGGGCGGCCTGACGTTCCTGCACGTACCCGGCGGCCACCGCGCTGCTCACCAGCCGGAGGAAGCCGAGCACGCGGCGCTGGACGAGCAGGATGTCGTGCAGGTCGCCGGGCCGGGCGGTCGAGAGGACATGGGCGGAGCACTCCTCGGCGCCGAGGTGGTAGGCGCCGACGACGGCTTCCAGCGGTACGCCCTCGTCGGCGCGCCGGGCCGCGGACTCGCGGATCGCCTCCTGTTCCGTCTCTCCGGGCAGCTCACCGGTGCGCAGTACCTCGGCGCACATCCGGATCCCGCCCGCCACCTGCTTCACGATCTCGCCGCGCAGTTGCTCGGGCGGCAGCGTGCCGTACGCGGGCACCTGCTCCACCAGCCGGCTCATCACCGCGGACTCGAGAACCGGTGTGGCCTCCAGCAGCCGCTGATGGACCGGCGTGCCGCCGATCCGCGGCACCGGGCCGTCCTCCACCCCGTTGGACACGGTCACAACTCACCTCGCGAACCTCTGTCATACGCACTGGGCACGAGGTTCCGCACGGCCTTCATCATGGTCTGCGGAATTCCCCTACCGGTTGGTAACACGGCCGACCGGTCGATCACCAGTCATGGGCGCAACGCGGCCGCAACGCCCATGACATCTCCCGCGCACCCCAGCACCGCGCGGGAGCGGACGTATCCGCCCCTCCTCCCCTGACACGAATCGAGGGTTCCATGTCCCACGCGGCCGTTCGAACGATCGCCGTACTCGTCGCCCTCACGGCGTCCATGACCGCCGCGCCGGCCGTCTCCGCCGCCGCGGACGTCGCGGCGACGGAGGCCTCGGCCGGCGACCCGTTCTACTCCTACGACGGTGGCGAACCGCTGTCGTCGTTCCCGCCGGGTGCCGTGCTCAAGACCCGCACGCTGCCGTACCACCTGTTCGGCATCCCCACGCCGGTCACGGCGGTCCAGCTGCTGTACCGCACCACGGACGCCCAGGGCCGCCCGGACGCTGGTGTCACCACGGTCGTGCGCAGCCCCACGGGCGACGGCAGCCGAGCGGTGTCCTACCAGTCGTTCTACGACTCGCTGAACCCCGAGGACGGCCCGTCGCGGGCGGTCGCCGGTGACGTCACCCTGGGCGGCCTCATCCCCAACGCGGAGTCCCTCCTCCTGGTGCCGCTGCTGCTGAAGGGCTACGACGTCGTCATCCCGGACACCGAGGGGCAGCGGGCCGACTTCGCCGCGGGACCCGAGTACGGGACGATCACGCTGGACTCGATCCGCGCCGCCACCAGGTCCTCGCACACACGCCTCGACTCGGACACCAGGTTCGGTCTCATCGGCTACTCCGGTGGTGCCATCGCGACCAACTGGGCCGCCACACTGGCACCGAGTTACGCCCCCGACGTCAACAGGTCCCTGGTGGGCTTCGCCGAGGGCGGCCTGCTGGTGGCTCCGGCGCACAACCTGAAGTACGTCGACGGCTCGCTCGCGTGGTCCGGGGTCATCCCCATGGCCGTCATCGGGGCCGCACGCGCCTACGACCTCGATCTCAAGCCCTATCTGAGCGCGTACGGGCTCGACGTCTACAACAAGGTGGAGCACGCCTCCATCGTCGACGCCCTCGGGCGCTACCCCGGCCTGACCTGGAAGAAGATGGCGAAGGCGCAGTACGCCGACCCCAACTCGGTGCCCGAGTTCCTCGCGGCGGTGAACAAGCTCAACCTGGGCTCGGCCGCCACCCCGACGATCCCCGGTTTCATCGCGCAGGGCGACGCGGGTGTCCTGGAGGGGACGTTCGGCGACCGTCCGGGCGTCGGTACGGGCGACGGGGTCATGGTCGCCGGTGACGTGCGCGCACTCGCCCGGCAGTACTGCGCCACCGGCAACACCGCCATCAAGTACAACCAGTACGAGCTGCTCAGCCATCTGGGCGTGCCCGTCGTGTGGGCGCCGCTGGCCCTGGACTGGCTCGACGACCGCTTCGAGGGCCGCACGGCCCCGTCCGACTGCGGCCGCATCCCGCGGGGCAACTCCCTTGCACCGGAGCAGCCGGCGCCGTCGTCCTGACGTCTGTGCGCGGTCCCGTCGCAACCTCTCGGCGGCGGGACCGCGCGCACGCGGCCGGGCGCCTTCACGCGTGCGGCGCGAGCCGTTCCCTGAGGAAGGCGAGGATCTCGTCGCGGGCGCGCACGGTCGGGTGGCCCTCCCGGTCGACGAAGTGGGCGGTGACGACGCTGTGGGCGCAGCCGACGACGTCGCGGAAGAAGGGCGGCGGGTCGGTGGCGGCCGCGTCGGCGGGCAGGACGCGCCCGTCGAAGGCGTCGCCGAGCAGGGCCCGGTAGGCCGCGAACCGCTGCCCGGTGCACCACTTGTCGCCCGCGAAGCGGTAGGCGAGGACCTTCAGCCGGTCGCGCCGGACCCGGTCGGCCACGGCTGCGGCGTCCTCGGGGTCCAGCTCCAGACCGCCGGGGTCGTCGAGCGGAAGGGAGGGATGGTTGACGACCGGGGCGACGACGGCGGGTTCGAGGGCCATCGTCAGGGCGAAGTTGCCGGTGAAGCACAGGCCGACGGCGCCGACGCCGGGACCGCCGCGCTCGGCGTGGGCCACTCGTGCGAGGCCGCGCAGCCAGGCGGTGACGGGGCTGGTGCCGCCGCCGGCGAAGGCCCTGAACTCGGCGCTGACACAGGCGCGTCGGACGACGGTCCCGGCGGCCTCGGCGAGGGGATGGGCACCGTCCACGCCGAACAGGGAGGGCAGGTAGACGGAGAGCCCGGCCTCGCGGATCCATCGCGCGAACCGCGCGACGTCGGGGCTGATGCCGGGCATCTCCGGCATGAGGACGACCGCGGGTCCCGTCCCGGTGACGTACACGCGCTTGGTGACGTCCCCGACACCGATCTCGCGTCGCTCGAAGTCGTCCAGGGGGTCGTCCAAGGCGTGGCCGCCGGGTCCTCGTGTGCTTGTCATGACGGCAAGGATGGCGGGACGCTGTGCGGGCGGAGAACCGGTGATGTCGCCACCTGTCACGGGTATCCCGCCATCCGTCGTCCCGGGAGAGGTGCCGTGTGAGTCCGCTGCGGGTGAGTGTGCTGGCCTATCCCGGTTGCTTCGCCTCGGAGGTGTTCGGTGTCCTCGATCTGCTGACCATGGCGGGGCATGTCGCGGCGGCACAGGGGGCGGTGGAACCGTCGTACGAGACGTCGCTGGTCTCGCCGCGCCGGAGGGTTGCGGCCTCCGGCGGGTCACGCGTGGACGTATCGGCGGTGCGCCCGGCCGATGTCCTGATCGTGCCGGGCTTCGAGTTGTCGCCGGCGCTCGACCTCGACGCCGCGCTCGCGGGTCTGAAGCCCGAGATCGCCGTGATCCGCTCGCAGGCGGCCGCGGGGACGGCGGTCGTGTCGATCTGCGTCGGTGCCTTTCTGGTGGCCGAGGCCGGACTGCTGCGGGGCCGCGCGGCGACCACGTCGTGGGTGTACGCGGACCGCTTCGCGCGCCGGTACCCCGAAGTGCGCCTGGATACCGATGAGTTGGTGGTGACCGATCGCGGTGTGACGACCACGGCGGCCTTCGGCGCCATGTACGACTTCGCGCTGCGCTTCGTCCGCGAGCACGACGGTCCTCGCGTCGCCCGGGCCACCGCCCGCGTGGCGCTCCTCGACGACACCCGCGCGAGTCAGGCTCCCTACGTCGACGTGGCGGCCCTGCCGACCGTGGGGCAGGGCTTCTCGGCGGCCGTGATGCGCCGGCTCGACCAGCACCTGTCCTCGCGCTACGACCTCAGCGACCTCGCCCGGTCCTTCGGGGTCAGTACGAGGACGCTGCTGCGGCGCTTCCGCGACGAGACCGGCCGTACGCCTCTGACGTATCTGCACCGGGCTCGGGTGCGCCGGGCCCAGCACCTCCTGGCGACCACCGACCGGACCGTCGCGAGCATCGCCGCGGAGGTGGGTTACCGGGACACGGGCACGTTCAGCGGCCTGTTCGTCCGGCACACGGGCAGACAGCCCGGCGCTTACCGGAAGGCCCGCCTCAGCGGCGGACGGTGACGCCGTAACGGGTGCGCAGGCGCCACATCTCCCATGCCGAGATCGCGGTCACCGACAGCGGTCCGCCGAGCAGTGAGCTGTACTGGGCCACCGGCGGGCCCGCGGGCATGCCGTTGCCGATCAGGTTGAAGACGGCGAGCACCCAGACCAGGACGCCGGTGACCACGGGCGGCAGCATCGGGTGGACATGGGCGGTGTTGAACGCGCTGCGCGCGGAGTACAGCGACGCCAGGAGGAGGAAGGGCAGCCCCCAGAAGACGGCGACCACCACGATCAGGGCGAGAGGCAGCATCTGCCAGCCGTGCAGGTTGTCCTTGAGGCTGGTCTGGCCCGCGACGTAGATGGTCGTGACGAGGACGACCACGGTCAGCAGATACCAGCCGACCGCCTTGAGCGGGGCACCCAGCCGGGACCGCAGATGCGGCCGAAGATGCGGGGGCGCGTAGTAGATGAACGCAAGGATCACCAGCGGTCCCGCGCAGATCAGCAGGAACGGCATGACCAGCGCGTTGCCCAAACCGTCCTCCGCCGCGTCGCCCCAGCGGTTCTGCTCCACGCCGTAGACCAGGATCAACCCGAGGGTGGCCGCGATGCCGAGCACTGTACGGGCCACCTGGACGCGGTCCACGGTGCGGTCGACGATCCGGTCCCCGCTCTGGTGCACGAAGAGCTTGGTGGCGAGGCGGTGGGCGGAGCGCAGGACGGCGAACCCGAGGAAGAAGGGCGAGAAGTACCAGAGGCAGCTGCGGCGACGGGCGGCCGGGACGGGTGCGCCGGGCTGCGGGCCGTAGGGGTACGGATACGGGTCGGGGCCGGGCGGCGGACCGTACGGGTGGCCGCCGTTGTGCGGCCCGTAGGGGCCTCCGGGAGCACCGGGGCCGTTCGGCGGCGGACCGTACGGTGTGCCCCAGCCCTGGTTGCCCGGTCCGCTGCCGCCGGGTTGCCCCGCGCCGGGTCCAGGACCCCATCCCCCCGTTGCCATGGCCTCTCCCACCGTTCTCTTCCGGCCAGTTGCTGTGTCGCCCGGCGACAACGCGGCAGTGTAGTGGCTCCCGTGGTCCTCGGCCCCGGGCCCTTCGTGACCTCTCGCTACATCTCCACGATCCCCGCGTCATGGGCCAGCAGACCCGCCTGGGTGCGGTTCACGCAGCCCAGTTTGTCCAGCATCCGTGAGACATAGCCCTTGACTGTGGCCTCGGAGAGATGGAGCCGGGCGGCGATCCGGGCGTTGGACAGACCCGCGCCGAGACCGGCCAGGACCTGGGTCTCCCGCTCGGTCAGGGAGCCGACGAGCTCGCGGGCGCGGTCGCGGGCCGAGAGGGTGTCCGTGGACGCGGCGACGAGGCGGCGGGCCGCGGACGGGGACAGGACGGTGTGGCCCTGCGCGGCGGCGCGGACGAGGCCGATGAGTTCCTCGGGCGGTGTGGACTTCACCAGGAACCCGATCGCCCCGGCCCGCAGCGCGCGCAGCACGTACTGGTCGGCGTCGAAGGTGGTGAGCACGACGATGCGGGGCGGGTCGGCGAGCCGGTTGATGTGCTCGATGGCGGTCAGGCCGTCCATGCCCGGCATGCGCAGGTCCATGAGGACGACGTCGGGGCGGCCTCGACGGACGGCCTCGACGGCGGCCGCGCCGTCGTGCGCCTCGTCGACGACCTCGATGTCCGGGGCCGAGCCGAGGATGGTGCGCAGGAACACGCACACCATGGGCTCGTCGTCCACGACCGTCACCCGGGTCATGGTCACACCTCCGATTCGGCGGTCGGGACGAACGCGGGCAGCGTCGCCTCGACGCTGAACCCGCCGTCGGAACAGGGCTCGGCACGCAGTGTGCCGTGCACCAGCTCGATACGCCGGCGCAGATGCGCGATGCCGAGGCCCGAACCGGTGCCGGCCAGCTCGCCCCGGGGGACGCCGGCCGGTGGTGTGTTGTGGACCGTCAGCCGCATCCGGGCCTGGTCGTAGCGCACGCTCACCCGCACCCGGGCACCCGGCGCGTGCTTGCGCACATTGGTCAGCGCCTCGCGCAGCACACGGTAGGCGGTGCGTCCGACGACGGGCGAGGCCAGCGCCGGATCGCCCTCCTGGACGAGTTCGGTCGGTATCCCCACCGCCACGGACTCGGCGACCAGGTCGGCGAACCCCGCGACCGAGGGCGTGCCGTCGCCGTCGGGCGCGGTGCGCAGGATGCCGACGAGGTCGCGCAGTTCCTCCAGTGCCTGGCAGCCCGCGGCGCGCAGGTCCTCCGCGGCCTGCCGGGTCGTGTCGTCCGGCGCCGTCACCTTCAGGGCACCGGCCTGCAGCACCATCAGGCTCACCCGGTGGGTGACCACGTCGTGCATCTCCCCGGCGAGCCGGGCGCGTTCCTCGGCGCGGGCCTGTTCGGCCAGCAGATGACGTTCGCGCTCGGCGCGCTCGGCACGCTCGACCAGTGCCCTCATCAGCTTGCGGCGGGTGTCGAAGTACAGCCCCACCAGCGGCCCCACCGCCGTGCGCAGCAGTCCGATCGTCATGGTCGTCACGGACGCGTCCCACGGCCGCATGACGACGAGAGTGAGCGCGGCGAGGGCGAAGTAGGCGGTGCGGCGGCCGTGTTGGTGGAAGACCGGCCCGTACGCGGCCGGCAGGGTGGCCAACGGGGCCCACAGACCGTCCGGTTGGGCCGGAGTCACCAGGCCCAGCGGCTCGATGAGCAGGGACACCACGAGCGTGAACGCCCCGAGCACACCGACGACGGCCAGCGGGGCGGCGCGGCGGACGACGAGCGAGGCGCAGGCGAGCGCCTGGAGGCCCAGGACCACCCATGCGACGGTGTCCGGCCGTTCGGGCCACCAGCCGGCACCGGCGAGGGTGAGAACGGTGTCCAGCGCGACGAACGCGGCGGCGATCAGCCCGTCCACGGCGAACCGGTGCCGGCAGTACCAAGGGCCGCGGGTCATGACGCTCACCGTAGGGCATCGCCCCCGCCCGCCCGAGGCCCGCGGCGGCACAGGCTGCTTTCGTCTCGGGCGGACCCTACGAAAGTAGGGTGCCGGGCGGCACGGGCATGCCTTCGTCGGGTGCGGAACCGACCGCCGGCCCTGCCGCGAGGTGTGCCCGGCGCCGTGGAATGGAGGCATGGATACGACAGGTAACAGCCTCACCACGACACCCCGGCCCGGTGACTACACGATCGACACGGACCGTTCGTCCCTCTCCTTCCGGAGCAGGCATCTCTTCGGCCTGCTGCCGGTGCGCGGCACCTTCGCCCTCCGCGTCGGCACCGTCGAGGTCACCGCTCCGCCCGACACCTCACGCGTCCGGGTGGCGGTCGAGGCGGCCAGTTTCACCACGGGCCACGCCCGGCGCGACACCGACGTACGCTCGGCCAGGTTCCTGGACGCCGGCCGGTACCCGCTGATCACGTTCGTCTCCGACCGGCTGCTCGGCACCACTGTCTCCGGCACGCTGACCGTCCGCGAGGTCTCCCGGCCGGTCGGCCTCGAGATAGAGAGCTCCGAGGTGTTCGCGGACGCGTTCACGCTCCGGGCCGTCACCCGCGTCGACCGCTCCGACTTCGGCGTGACGGCTGCCCGTGGACTGGCCGGGCGCCGGCTCGACATCACGCTGGAGGTCCGTTGCGTACGGGCTTGACCCCGGGAGCCGGATCGCGGGTAGGCCGTCGTGGCTGACGCGGTCGTGGTCGAGGGGCTGCACGGGCATCGCCCATGTCAACGACCGCCGACGGGTCCTGCTGATGATCACCCACGGCCCCGCCGCCTCATGAGGTCACCGGCTGGGCGGACCGGCAGGAGGACCGGGCGGACCCTGCGGAGCCGGAGATCCCGGTGCGGGCGGCGGGTCCGGCAGCTCGGGGGTTCCGAGCAATGGGGCCGCCCACGGCTCGCGGGCGACGACCGCCCCGGCGGTGACGCACAGGGTCACCACCACGCACAGGGTGATGAGCCAGGAAAGCAGGGTGAAGACGGCGCCCATCGAGCCGTACTCGTCGAGGCTGTGGTTGAGAGCCCGGGGTACGTACAGCGACGCGGTGGACGTGAAGACGCTCAGGGCCGCGCCGGTCAGCAGCGCGCCCGGCAGCAGGGGCAGCCAGGGCATGCGCCCGGCCAGGAGGAGGTGCTGCGTCCACCACCACATCCCGATCTCCGCCGTCAGCAGCAGCGGCACGCCCAGCCACAGGCCGAGGCCGAAGCCTTCCCGCAGATCCCCCTGAATCGCGATCATGACCAGCCAGGCCGCGAGCCAGACGATCCAGCGCCAGGCGGTCAGGCGCGCACCCGCCTTCTGCAGCCTCCAGGCGCGCTCGCACAGCCGTTGCATGGCACGGCTGCACGCGGTGGCCGAGACGAGGACCATCAGGCCGCCGACCACACCGGTCGTCTGCCGCAGCTCGTCCGGGGAGTCACCGGCTCCCTGGATGGCCTTCTTCAGTTCGGCCTGGGCACTTCCGTCCAGCCCGAAGACATGGTGCAAGGAGTCGAGGAACTGGTCCCGCACCGTCTGCGGGGCGATGGAGGCCACCACGAACAGCAGGGGGACGGCTGTCAGAAACGTCTGGGCGGCCAGCCGCGTCGCCGAGTCGAACAGGTTCACCGAGATCAGCCGGGACATGAAGTTGGTGATCACCGGGAACCGCGTCTCGATCCGCTCGCGCAGCTCCAGCAGCCGGGTTCCCGTCGAGGCCGGGCCGCCGGACGCCCGTCGCCCCTGTCCCCGCCTCTGCCGCAGGTCGTCCGGCTCACCGTCCGGACCGCTCCCTCCGGGTCCGTCGGCCCCTGTCCCTGGCTGCATGGTGCCAGCGTGCCGCCGATCCGCCCGCCTGTCGCGGCGGGAACGTGTGGGAGCGGGAGGGGGACGCCCCTTGCCGGCGGAGGGCGGGAACAGTGCCCTCGCCCCGGCCCCGCAGAGGATTTGTGCGGTTCTCGCGGCGCGGTGAAGATGGATTCATGCGCGACAGTGGCCTGGCGGGTCGGGTGCGCCGGCCTGCGCGGGAGCCGTGATGGTCCTCGACCTGGTGATCATCGGCCTCGCGATCGCGGTGTTCCCGCTGTCGGTCACCGCATTCGTCCTGGTGCTGTCGGCCCAGGGCGGTACCTGGAAGGGCCTGGCCTTCATCCTCGCCTGGCTGGCCTGTTTCGCGGGCGTTCTCGCCATCGTCCTGTTCGCCACCGGCGGCAAGCCCCCCGCGCCCCGGTCGCCGCCCTCCACCGCCTCGTCCGCCGTGAAGCTCGCCATCGGGGTGGGACTGATCGCGTACGGCTGGTACCGCCACCGGCGCGGGCCGCGGCGGGCCGACAGCGAGGAGGCCGGCAGCGAGGAGAGCGGCACCCCGCGGCCCAAGCCGGGCGGGATGATGTCACGGCTCGACCGGATCTCCGTGTGGACCGCCGCGGGCATGGGCCCCCTGCTCCAGCCCTGGGGGCTGGTGGCGGCGGGGGCGGCGACGGTGGTGGGCGCCGACCTCTCCCACGCCTCCTCCTATCTGACCCTGGCCGTGTACTGCGTCCTCGCCACGAGCAGCCTGCTCGCCATGGAGATCTACGCGGCCGTGGCCCCCGACGCCGCCCACGAACGTCTGGGGAAGCTGCGCGCCTGGCTCCAGAGCCACCAGAACCGGGCGCTCGTGGCCGTGTCGCTGACAGCAGGGGTGTTCCTGGTGGGCCGCAGCATCTACGCGCTGGCGACCTGACATCCCGTCGGCACGGGGAGCGGGGGCCGCATGGACCCGCCGGAAGGGGCCGGACGACCCTTCCGGCGGCCGGACCCCCGCGCCAAGTCTGGGAGGGGGTGAGGCAAATGCGTGCACTCGTCTACCACAGCGCGGGACAGATCTCCTGGGACGTCGTGAAGGACCCGGTGATCGAGGCCCCTACGGATGCCGTCGTCCGGGTCGAGGCGGCCACCGTCTCCGGCCGCGACCTGAGAGTGGTCCGGGGAGAGGTGCCGCAGGTCGAACCGGGCACCGTGCTCGGTCACGAGGCGGTCGGCGAGGTGCTGGAGGTGGGGCCCGCCGTGACGTCCCTGCGCCCCGGCGACCGGGTCGTCGTCTCGTCGGTGTCGGCGTGCGGGGGCTGCGCCCACTGCCGGGCCGACGAATACGTCCGGTGCGAGGTGGGAGGCCGGCTGCTCGGGCTCCGGATCGACGGTACGCAGGCGGACCTGGTGCGCGTGCCGTACGCGGACCGGTCCACCCACCGCTGGCCCGCCTCGCTGCGGCCCGAGGTGGCCGTCCTGCTCTCCGAAGTGCTGCCGACCGCCTACGAGCGCGGCGTGCGCGCGGGCGGTGTCGCTCCCGGGCAGACCGTGGTCGTGGTGGGAGCCGGGCCGGTGGGGCTGGCCACGGTGGCCCTCGCCCGCGTGTACTCCCCGCGCAAGGTCATCGCCGTGGATCTGTCGCGGCCCCGGCTGACCGCCGCTCGCCGGGTGGGTGCCGACGCGGCGTACCTGCCCGGGACGGTGATCTCCGAACTGGCGAAGGGACCGGGCGCCGATGTCGTCGTCGAGGCCGCCGGGAACCCGGAGAGCTTCCTGCTCAGCACGCGGCTCGTCCGCCGCGGCGGCACCGTGGCCGTCGTCGGCTCGCACACCGAACCCGCGCCGCTGCACCTGGAGACGCTGTGGAACAGCGACATCACCATCCGCACCGGCCAGGTCGACACCCGCTCCGTGCCCTGGCTGATGGAGCTCATGGAGTGCGGCAGGCTCGACGCCGCACCGCTGGTCACCGGCACCCGCAGCCTCGCGGACATGGTGGACGTCTACGACGAGTTCGCGCAGGGCACGACCTCCGGGGCCCTGAAACTGGTCGCCCTGCGCGACGGCTCCGACGCCGACTACCGGCCGCGGCTCCCGCAGGCACCGGGGGGTGACACGGCCGCGTGAGCGGGGGCGGTGGAAGCGGCCGGCCGCGGCCGGGCGGCGCAGGGACTGCGTCAACTGGCGTCAGGCGGCTGCGGGCCGTTCGGGGCTGGTCGCGCCCATGCGGCGGAGGCGGAGCAGGCGGCAGCGGCGACTGAGTGCAGCCGGGCGGCGGGAAGGGGTGCCGGGTCACATGGGCCAGCCCGGAGCCTGCCGGGGGCCGGGGCGCCGGGTGGCGCCCATTCCCTCCATGTCCCGTTCGGCGGCGTTCAGCAACTGCTGGGCGAGGTCGTTCATGGCCCGCCCGGCCGCCAGTTCGTCGCCGATCTCCGGCACGTCGGTGTCCGCCGGATGACAGTGCGCCCTCCCCCGGCCGCTGAGCGCCGTGGTGCCGGTGTCGAGCAGCACATGGGCCCTGGTCTGCCCCTCGTCGTCCTCGACGATACGAAGCCGGACCTTCCATTCCACCGTGTGTGACATGGCCGGCCTCCTCCGCCGCGAAGTCGTCACGCTGCCATTCTCGCCGTTCGCGCGCGGGTGTGCCGAGCCCGCCGGACGGCGGACCGAACGGCCCCGGACGGGGACCGTTAGACCCTGTCGCCGGGGACCGATACCGGCGACCGTGGCAGGAGAAGGCGCCACGCGACCGTCCCTCCTCAGGGACCAGCGACACGGCGGGCCGAAGCCGGTGCGCCGCGTTCGCCGCCACGGCGACAGCGCCTTCCACGGCACGGGCGCCGACGAGCCCCGAGCGGCGCCCGGTGGCCGGCCGTCCGGTCACCTCACTCAGGCAGGACAGTTGCCATGTCTCTCCACCACCCCGACACCGCGCTCGTGACCTCCCTGGTGGAGGACGCGGTGACCGCGCCGTCCATGCACAACGCCCAGCCCTGGCGCTTCCTCCACCACGCCGGAGGCGACACGATCGAGATCTACGGCGACCCCGGGCGGACCATGCCGCGGGGCGACCCCCGGCTGCGCGCGCTGCACCTCGGTGTGGGTGCCGCGGTGTTCAGCCTGCGGGTCGGCGCCGCCTGGCGCGGCTGGAGCACGTCGGTGCGGCTGCTCCCGGACCGGGAGAACCCGTGGTTCCTCGCGGAGGTGACCCTGCGCCGCGCCACGGACCCCGGCGAGTCGGACGACCTGGCCCTGCTCCGTCCGGCCCTGCGGCGGCGGCACACCAGCCGTCACCCGTTCTCCGAGGAACGGGTCCCCGGCCCCGCACTCGACCGGCTGCGGTCGGCGGCGCTGCTGGAGGGCGCCCAACTGCTCGTGCCCGGTCCGTGGCACACCGACACCCTGCGGGAACTCGTGCGCGACGCGGAGCTGTCCGAGGCGATGGACGCCGGGCTGCGGGCCGAGATCGCCGGCTGGACCCGGGTCCGCGACCGCGAGGAGGACGGCCCGTCCGACGGCATCCCCTCCTACGCCCTGGGCCCCCGCCAGCACGGGGTGAGCGCACCGGTACGGGAATTCGATCCCACGGGGCGGATCGCGGGGCGCCCGGCCGCGTCCTTCGAGGAGCGGCCGCAGATCGTCATCCTCGGCACCGGGGACGACCGGCCCGCGGACTGGCTGCGGGCGGGTCAGGCCCTGCAGCGGGTGCTGCTCCAGGCGACGCTCGACGGCCTCGCCACGTCGCCGATCTCCCAGCCTCTGGAGTGGCCCGACCTGCGGGAGACGGCCCGCGCTCCCCATTCGGAGATGGGCTATGTGCACATGCTGGTGCGGCTGGGCTACGGCCCCGCGGGCGCGCCCACGGGACGCAGGCCCGTCGCCGAGGTGCTGGAGTTCGTCTGACGGTCCGGCAGCGGGACATCACCCGGCCGTGAGCACTCGGAGGTGCTCACGGCCGGCCGGCGTCCTGGTCACCGGGTCGGCGCCGGGGCGGCGAAGTCGGGCGGGACGATCTGGACGGGGCAGTGCCCGTGGTGCAGCACGGTGTGGGCGACCCGGCCCAGGGCAGGCCCGACGCCCAGGGCGCGATGATGGCTGCCCATGACGAGGAGATCGGTGTGCGCGCTCGCCTCGACCAGCAGACCCGGTGTGCTGGTGGCGGTCTCGACGCGGTGGTGCACGATCAGCCCCGGGAAGGCCTGCCGCACGGCATCGGCGAGCTCCTTCACCTCGTGGACGCGGGCGTGGGCGATGTCGTCCAGGTCGTCCAGCATGGTGGCGACGGTGCCGATGTGGGCGAGCACGTTCCAGACGGACAGGATCCGCAGGGAGGCCTTGCGGGCCTCGGCCTCGGCGGCGGCGGTCAGCAGCCAGCCCAGGTCGGAGGCGCCCTTCACGGCGGCGGTCACGGTGCCCGTCTCGGGACGTTCCCCGTCGCCGCGTACGACGATCACCGGGACCCTGGCCCGGGACACCACGCCGAGGCTGACCGAGCCCAGGGCGAGGGCGGCGAACCCGCCGAGGCCCCGCGGGCCGACCACGAGCGTGCCGTACTGCCCGGCGGCGGCCAGCAGCCCCGCCACGGGTTCCTGGCGGCTCAGCTCACGGGTGACGGTCAGTTCGGGGTAGCGGTCCTGGACGGCCCGCGCGGTGTCGAGCAGCAGGTCGCGGCCGGCCTCCCGGACCGCCTCGACCGTCTCCACGGCGGCGAACAGGGCCCGCCGGTCGGTGTCGGCGGCGTGCACCAGGCGCAGGGGACTGCCCCTGCGGTCGGCCTCGGCGGCGGCCCACAGAGCGGCCGTCCGGGCGGTCGGGGAGGCGTCGACACCGACGACGACAGTGCCGAGTCCGGGGCGGGCGAGGATGTCGCTGGTCATGACTCCTCCTCGGGAGCGACGGTTCCACGGGCGTGCGCACCGCCCGGGAACACCTCTCACTCTGGCACCCGGGTCACCGGGCGGGCAGGGGCCACTCGGCCCTGAGATCCGCTCAGTCGTCCGGTGCCGTGCGGGGCCCCTGGGGTACGACGGCCACCGGACAGGCGGCGTGGTGCAGGGCCCGGTGGGCGACCGGGCCCAGTTCCATGCCGGCCAGGCCGGCCCGCCTCCGGGCCCCGATCACCAGCAGGTCCGCGGCCGCCGAACGGTGGACCAGCACCGTACGGGCCGGGCCCTCGACCGTGGTGCGGCGCACTCTGACGTCCGCGTGCTTCTCGGCGGCCGCTTCGATCGCCTGGTCGAGGAGCCGGGCGGCGCGACGTTCGAGGTACGAGTCCGGTCCCCCGGTCATGAGCGGGTGGTCGGCCGGATGGTGGGCCGGGCGGCGCCAGGCGCTGACGACGTCCAGTTCGCAGCCGCGGGCCGCCGCCTCGCGGAAGGCGAAGTGCACGGCGGGGGCGTCGATGTCCCCGCCCCCGACGCCGAGCAGCACGCGTTCGTGGCGGGACGCCAGGGCGATCCGGTCGCCCCGTACGACGACCACGGGGCTCGGTGACCGGCCGGCCACGACCAGCCCGACCGACCCCAGCAGCAGATCGGCGACCTCTCCCCGGCCGCGGGACCCGACGACCACGGTCCGTCCCGCCGCGCCTTCGCTCAGCAGCGCGTCGGCCGCGTCCTCGGGTACGACCTCGGTCGAGACCACGAGCCCGGACGCCCGCCGCCTCGCGCGCTCCACGGCCGTCCACGCGATGTTCTCCGCCAGCACCTGCCCCGCGGGACGCTGCAGGCTCCACGACGGCACGTCCCCCTCGTAGCGCTCCCAGAGCGACGCGTGGACGATGCGGAGCAGGACCCCGTGCCGTACGGCCTCGTCCACGGCCCAGTCGACCGCCGAGAGACTGCCGTCGGAACCGTCGACGCCGACCACCAGGGGTGACTGCATGGTCCTCACCGCCTTCCGGTCGCGGGGTGGCCCTCCCTTCACGCTTCCACCGGGTCCGGGGCCGGAAAAGGGCCGTTCGGACCTCTCGTCCTGCCACTGGTCCCACGTGCTCTCCCGCGGGGCCCTTCGGTTCCGGCGGGGGACGTTCGGCCCCTGCCGGGCGGGGCGCCGGGGGCGGACGCTGATCATCGCGGCCGGTCCCGTCCGCCGACGTCTGTCCGCCGTCCCGGCCCGGCCAGGGGCGGCGAGAACCGGAGCCCACGTCATGACCACCCTGCTCGTCTCCGGCCTCCTGTTCCTCCACGGCCTGCTCCACCTCGCGGTCTGGCTGCCCCACGAGGGCTCCGCACGGGCGTTCGACCCGCGCCGCTCGTGGGCGCTGGCCGCGGCCGGGGTACCGCAGACCCGGGAGGTGGGCCGGGCCGCGCTGGGACTGGCGGCCATGGCGGCGGCCCTGTACGTCATCGCGGGCGCGGCCACCGCCGCGCACAGCCCCGAGTGGCCCGCGGCGGCCGTCCTCGCCGCCTGCTCGGGGCTGCTGCTGAAGGCTCTGTGGTTCAACCCGTGGCTGTCCTTCGGTGTCCTGCTGGACATGGGTGTGGTGGCGGCCGTGGCGGCGGGCTGGCCGGCGTCGCTGTACTGACGTCCGCGCCCGCGCCGCCTGGGCCGAACGACCCCAGGACGTGCCCGAGCGGCCCGTGGCCCGCGCGGGCCGCAGGGCGCACGCTGGAAGCGGCGGGCCGGCCCGTTGGCTCGGTCCACCGCGTGAGAGGCGGGCGGCCGTCCGCGCCGCGAGGCGCGGACGGCCGGTCGCGGCGACTGCGACGAACCGAGGGGGAACGATGACTTCCACCACCTCTCTGGCCACGGGCCTTCCGGCCGGACACCGCGAGCGGCTGCTCGGCCTCGCCCGCGAGGTCTCCTTCGACATCGGCACCCGGCTGTTCGAGGAGGGCCGGCGTGCCGACCGGTTCTGGATCATCCGCACCGGAACCGTCGCCCTCGACCTGCATGTCCCCGGCCGGCAGGCCGCGGTCGTGGAGTCGCTCGGCCACGGTGAACTGGTCGGCTGGTCCTGGCACTTCCCGCCGTACGTCTGGCAGTTGGGCGCCGAGGCGACGAGTCCGGTGCGGGCCTGGGAGTTCGACGCGGAGTCCGTGCGCGCGATGTGCGCGGACGACCCCGAGTTCGGGCGCGCGGTCGCGGTCTGGCTCGGCCGGGTGGTCGCCCACCGGCTGCACGCGTCCCGCGTCCGCCTGCTCGACCTCTACGCCCCGCACGGCAGCGGGACGCGGTGACAGCCGAAGTCCCCCGCCGTGCCGATCCGTCCGGCCGGGCCACGCCCGATTCCTCGGCCCGGCCGCCGTCCGTCCCCGACCCGTGAGCCCTTCAGGAGGAGACCATGTACGGCAGCCCGCATCTCGTGAACGACGTCATGACGCAGACCGTCGTGTCGGTGGGCCGGGAGGCCCCGTTCAAGGACATCGTCGCCGTCATGGGGCAGTGGCGGGTCAGTGCCCTGCCGGTGGTGGAGGGCGAGGGCCGCGTCGTGGGAGTCGTCTCGGAGGCCGATCTGCTGCCCAAGGAGGAGTTCCGTGACAGCGACCCCGCCCGGTTCGACCAGCTGCGCCGACTGTCCGACCTGGCGAAGGCCGGAGCCGTGACGGCCGGTGAGCTGATGACGTCCCCGGCGGTGACGGTGCATGCGGACGCGACCCTCGCCCAGGCCGCGCGGGCCATGGCGCGGCACCGGATCAAGCGGCTGCCGGTGGTGGACGCCCACGGCGTACTGGAGGGGGTGGTCAGCCGGGCGGATCTGCTGAAGGTCTTCCTCCGTCCGGACGAGGAGATCGCCGACGAGGTGCGCCGGGAGATCGTCGCCCACCTGTTCCCCGCTCCCCCGGAGCCGGTGCTGGTGGACGTCACCGACGGCGTGGTCACTCTCACGGGCCGCGTCCGGGACACGTCCCTGGTGCCGGTCGCCGCTCGGCTGGTGCGCGCGGTGGAGGGCGTCGTGGACGTGCGGTGGGATCTGCACGACGGTCCGGACGCGGGCCGCTGACCGACCCGGGGCGCGAACCCGCAGGCGCGTTACCCGGGCCCGAACCCGCAGGCGGGGGGGGGGGGGTGGCGGCCACGGCGTCCGGCGGCCGCCCCCCGCCGTGTCGCTTTCCAGGGGGGGAGCCCCCCCCCCCCCGCCGTCACAACCTGCGCGGCCAATCGTCTGGCACACCCCGGCGAG